>NZ_JBIWJA010000016.1:0-170179 GCF_044764905.1 Streptomyces sp. NPDC093586
CGGCCGGCACTCCCCCAGCCTCCGGCCGGGGGGACCCCCGGAGCACGCACCGGACGCCGCTCCTCACCGGGCGAACGTCGCCTGCCGCGGCACCAACCTGTCCGGACAGCACATCTAGGGCCTCTCGTCCGGACCAGGCCGCGGACGCGGGGTCCGGCACGCCCGTCCGCGGCGTTGCCGTCACTCGCCGGCTCCCCACGCTCGGCTTCGCTCGTGCGGGGCCCCCACCGCGTCGACTGCCTGCTCCGCCCTGCAGCCGGACGCACCGGGCCCCGCTCACCGGCGTCGGCAGGTCCCGCTGCTTCCCCGCGGCCCGATCCGAACGAGAGGCCCTGGCCCTGTCCGCGCGGTGGTCCGGTCCGCGCGGACCGGCCGGGCCGTGGAGCCCTCCGGTCCGGCGAACGCATAATCGGTTGCCCGCCGGCGACGGCGACGGATGCAATGGCCGCCATGATCACCGAGATGCGCACGCCACGGCGGGGCGGGACGAACATCCGGATCGGGGCGCTCGTCCCGCTCACCCCGCCCGGCTGGACCGAGGCGGGCCGGCACCTGCTCGCCGGACTCGAACTGGCCGTGCGCGACGTCAACGACGCCGGCGGCATCCTCGGACGACCGCTCGAGCTGGTGGTCCGGGACACCGCAGCCGACCCGGACAGGGCCACGGCGGCCGTGGAGGAACTGGCCGGCCTGGGCGTGGCCGCCCTGGCGGGGGAGTATCACAGCATCGTCGCCCGCGCCGCCGCCACCAGGGCCGACGCCCTCGGCCTGCCCTTCCTGTGCTCGTCGGCGGTCCTCGACGCGCTCACCGACCGGCCGACGGACTGGGTCGCACGTCTTCCCCCGGCGCAGTCCCGCGGCTGGCGGCTCTACGGGGACTTCCTCCTCACGGAGGGGCATCGTCGGATCGCCGTCGCGACCCAGCCGAGCGTCTACTGGGCATCAGGGACCCGTATCCTGCGGGACCACCTCGCTCCGCACGGCGGCACGGTCGTCGAACTCAACATGAGCACGCTGGATCCCGCGGCCCTGGGCGACGAACTCGTCGCCCACCGTGCGACGGCCCTCCTGCTGCTGGTCGGCCACCCGGAGCCCGCGGTGCCGATCGTCAGGGCCGTCCGTCGCGACGAGCGCCTCGCCCACGTCCTGATCGGCGCTCCCGCCGGACAACCGGAGTTCGCCGGGTGGGCGGCGGCACTGGGCGACGACGGCGCCGGGATCCCGTTCCTGCGCTATCTGCCGGAGCACCTCGGCCCCCTCGGCACACGCGTCGGGACGGCCCTGCGGGAACGGCTGGCCGAAGCACCCTCGTTCGTCGCCTTCGAGGGATACGACGCCGTCCTCGTCCTCACCGAGGTGCTGCGCGCCCACGGAGCGGACCGGGCGCGGACGGCCGCGTCCTGGCCGCACGTCGCGGTCGAGGGCACCCGCGGGCGGATCCGGTTCTCCCGCGTGCCGGGCATCGGCGTCCGGCAGTGGACGTGGCCGCCCGTCCAGGTCGCCGACCGGGATCCGGCGGAACCCGGCCGCTTCCGGATCCTCCACACCGGCTGAGGACCGCCCGGCCCCTTCTCGGGGCCGTCTCGGGCACGAGCGGCCACCCGCTCAGTCCCGGGGCCGGCGTGCGTGCACCGCGCGGCTCGTGCGCCGGCCCAGGAGCAGGTAACCGATCAGCGCGCCCGCGCTGTTGAGGATCACGTCGTCGACGTCGAAGGCCCGCCCGGTGACCAGGGCGCCCTGCGCGAACTCCACCAGCAGCATCACCACCGCGGTCAGCAGCAGCACCCGCAGCACCCCGCGCGTGCGCGGCGCGACCACCGGGACCAGGACGCCGAAGGGGACGCCCAGCAGCAGGTTGCCGCCGATCTGCTTCACGGCGTCGCGCAGCGCGGGCTGGTCCAGATAGGCCCGCAGGGAGCGTCCGGGATGCATGTTGGTGTGCGTCAGCGACTCCGAGGCGGGGGAGGGGTGCAGGGTCAACCGGGCCAGTACGGCCGCGAACGCCACCATGAACACGAACGCGCACGCCATCGCCAGCAGGCGCAGCGGGAGGGCGAGCGGGCGCCGTTCGCGCCGGTCGGCGTTCCGCGTCCTGGCGGAGCGGGGGCGCAACAGAGAACTCGGTCGTGGGACGGCGCGAGCCATGTGGTCCTCCAGTCGTCAACGTCCCCGCGTGCCGGTGCGGTTACCCGCGAAGCCGCCGGGGATGCCGGGACGTTCCCCGGCCCGGGCACTGCCGATCAGGAGCCGTAGGTCACCCGCACCTCCTGGAAGCCGAGGGAGTGCAGCAGGCCCTGGAGCATCGCCGTGGTGTTGCCCTCGGCGCGCGCGGTCAGCTCGCTGTCCTTCGCCGCGTCGCCGATGTGCCGGGCCGCGAGCTTCTGCACGGCCTGCTCGCCGTTGGGGTTGTCCGAGAACAGGTCGCCGAGCCGGTCGAGGAGGCCCCGCTGCTTGGAGACGGCGTACGAGTGCTCGGGGTCGAGGGCCGGTTCGCCGAGCGCGGCGTGCGGCAGCCGCAGCGTGGCCGACGTGCGGTCGTCGTTCACCGTCACGTCGTCCTCGTCCACCTTCCCGAGGTCGACGTAGGCGTCGACGGTGCCGGCACCGACGTACAGGGTGCGGGTGCCGCGGATCGCGTCGGGCAGGAACCTGGCGTCCTTCTCCAGGTCCACGACGACCTGGAAGGAGCCGGACGCGGCCTCGTAACGGCTGATGTCCCGGATCGACTTCAGCAGCGTGGGCCCCGACCGGTCGTGGGTCTCGGAGCCGAACAGGTCTTTGAGGCCCGGCAGCACGCTCAGCCGAAGCCCCGCGAACAGCGCGACGAGCACCAGTACGAGCGCGCTCACCGCCTTGGCCCAGCCGGGCATCCGCCCGGGGAGGCGCCTGATGGGAGTCGTCATGGCGACGGCCCTCCTTCCTCCTGTCCGCTTTCCCTTCATCTCCCGTACCAGACAAGGAAGTTGATGATCAGGTCACTGCGGTGGCCGACCCCGCCGGGGTGCGCTCGGTCCCGACGGCGAAACCGGAGTGCCCGGGGCGCCGAACCGGCTGCCCCGGGTGTCACCGGCGTCGGCGTGGACCGGAACTCCGATGTCCGGGGTGGGCGCGCGGGGAGGAGTCCTCGACGACCGTGGACCGGAAGGGGCACGGGGCGATGCCGAGGAGCCGGCGCATGCCAGGGAGCCTGACCTGGGGGAACACGGACGGCGTCATCATGACGCCCGCCCCCGGGGCCGCCGCGACCGGATTTCCGTAAGCTGGGGTTCCGGTCGGACAGGATCACGCGAGGAGCGGTCCGTGCGAGACATCGCCGTGTTCAGCGGTAGCGCCCATCCCGAGCTGGCCGAGGAGGTCTGCGCGCATCTGGGCGTGCCCCTCAGCCCCGTCCGGGTCAGCCGGTTCGCCAACGACTGCCTGGAGGTGCAGCTGCGGGCCAACTGCCGGGAGCGGGACGTCTTCCTGATCCAGCCGCTGGTCAAGCCGGTGCAGGAGCACCTGGTCGAGTTGCTGCTGATGTGCGACGCGGCCCGCGGGGCGTCGGCCGGGCGGATCACCGTCGTCCTGCCGCACTACTCCTACGCCCGCTCCGACAAGAAGGACGCACCGCGCATCTCGCTCGGCGGACGCCTGGTCGCCGACCTGCTGGTGACGGCGGGCGCCGGCCGGGTCCTCGCCATGACCCTGCACTCGCCCCAGGTGCACGGCTTCTTCTCGGTCCCGGTCGACCACCTGCACGCGCTGCGCGAACTGGCCGCGCATTTCCGGCGGTACGACCTGTCCCGCACCACGGTCGTCTCGCCCGACCTCGGCAACGCCAAGGAGGCCGCCGCGTTCGCCCGGCTGCTCGGCGCCCAGGTCGCGGCGGGCGCCAAGCAGCGGTTCGCCGACGACCGGGTCAGCATCAGCGCCGTGATCGGGGACGTCGCAGGGCGCGACGTCATCGTGCTCGACGACGAGATCGCGGGCGGCAGCACCGTGCTGGAACTCCTCGACCGGCTGCGGGAGCAGGGTCCGCGCACGATCCGGCTCGCCTGTACGCACGGGCTGTTCGCGGCCGGTGCGCTCGGCCGGCTCGGCGAGCAGCCCGACGTGCTGGAGATCGTGTGCACCAACACCGTGCCGGTGCCGGCCGACGGCCACACGGAGAAGCTGCGGGTCCTGTCCATCGCCCCCGCGCTGGCCGAGGCCGTGCGCCGCATCCACAACGGCGAGTCGGTCAGCGCCCTGTTCGATCCTCCGACGGCGGACTGACGCCGAGCACGTCCGCCAGGGCCGGCCGCGGGGGCAGCAGCCGCGCGAGCCCGGTGATCCGCAGCATGCGCAGCGTCAGCGGATGGACGCACACCAGATGTACCTCGCCGCCCCCGTCGAGCACCCGGCGCCGTGCCCGGTGCAGCAGCCGCAGCCCCGAGCAGTCGAAGAACTCGACCCCGCCGAGATCGAGCACGACCCGGGCGCCGGGTCGCCCCGTCTCCCGGTCCAGGTGCGGGACGATCTCGTCGGCCGACGCGATGTCGATCTCACCGAGGAACTCCAGCACCGTGTGCCCCCGGACGCGGCGGACGCGCAGATGCCTGGTGAGCGACGCGGATCCCTGTCGCACGACGACAACGCCTCCAGTCCGCTCCGGGGGCCCAACTGCCCACGCTCACTCGCAAGTTACCCCGAACGAGCGAGTTTGAGCATGCTCGATTGACATATGTCATCGAATTCTCACGGCGCGGCCCGTCAGTCGACCACGAGGACCAGCTTCCCCGTCGTGCGGCCCGTCTCGCCGAGCTCGTGGGCCTGTGCCGCGTCGGCCAGCGGGAACGTCTTCTCGATCGTGGCCCGCAGCCTGCCCGACTCGACCAGGCCGGCGATCTCCCGCATGTCGGCCCGGTCCGCGTCGACGAGCATCCGCACCGCCCGCACGCCGAGCCGCTCGGCCTCCCGGGGGAACTCGTCCGAACCGACCGGCAGGATCGACACCACGATCCCGCCCGGCCGCAGCACGCGCAGGGACCGCAGCGAGGTCTCGCCGCCGATCGTGTCCAGGACGACGTCGACGTCCTTCACGGCCTCGGTGATGTCCGTCTCCCGGTAGTCCACCGTCTCGTCCACGCCGAGGGAGCGCAGGAACTCGTGCTTGCCCGCGCTCGCCGTGCCGATCACGTACGCGCCCCGGGCCTTGGCGATCTGCACCGCCACATGGCCCACACCGCCGGCCGCCGCGTGGATCAGCACCCGCTGCCCCTGCCGCACCTCGGCCCGCTCCACCAGGGCCTGCCACGCCGTCAGCGACACCAGCGGGAGCGCGCCGGCCTGGACGTGGTCGATCCCGGCGGGCTTGTGGGTGAAGGTGCGGGCCGGGGCCGTGACGTACTCCGCGTGGGAGCCGTGGCCGAACGGGTACGACAGCATGCCGAAGACCTCGTCGCCCGGCCGGAACGCGGCGACGCCGATCCCCACCGCCTCCACCACGCCCGAGACGTCCCAGCCCAGGACGAAGGGCGGCTCGCCGAGGAAGCCGCCGTTCGCCCGGTGCTTCCAGTCGGTCGGGTTCACTCCGGCGGCACGTACCCGTACCAGCACCTCGTTCGGGCGCGGCTCGGGCCGTTCCAGCCGTACCTCACGCAGCACCTCGGGACCGCCGAGGGTGTCCTGGCTGATGGCTCGCATCGTGTTCACATCGCTCATGGTCACCCAGCCTGCCGTTCACCGCCCCTCAGGGAAATGGCATGAATGCCATGCTCCGATAGGATCGTGCCATGCGACATGCGAAGCGCCCCGCGGGGCGGACGGAACGGGTCGTGGTACTGGCCCTCGACGGCGCCTATCCCTTCGAACTGGGCATTCCCAGCCGGATCCTCGGCGCCGCCGACGGCCGCTACGAGGTGATCACCTGCACCGTCGACGGCCGGCCGGTGCGCACCGAGGCGGACTTCACCGTCACCCCCGACCACGGACCCGAGGTGCTGGACTCGGCCGACACGGTGGTCGTCCCCGCCGTCTCGCCCTCCCTGGTCACCGACGTACCGGCCCCCGAGGTCACCGCCGCCCTCGCGCGCGTCCGCCCCGACGCCCGCATCGTCTCCATCTGCACCGGCGCCTTCGTGCTGGCCGCCGCGGGCCTCCTCGACGGCCGCCGGGCGACCACCCACTGGAAGCTGGCCGACCGGTTCCGGCGCATGTTCCCGCACATCCCCCTCGACCCGGACGTGCTCTTCGTGGCCGACGGCCGCGTCATCACCTCGGCGGGCGCGGCCTCCGGCGTCGACGTCTGCCTCCATCTCGTGCGCGAGGACCACGGCAGCGAACTGGCCAACAAGGTCGCCCGCCGCTGCGTGGTCCCGCCCTTCCGGGACGGGGGACAGGCGCAGTACATCGAGCAGCCGGTGCCCGAGCAGGGCGCCGCGAGCACGGCGGCGACCCGGGCCTGGGCCCTGGACCACCTCGACGAGCCTCTGACGCTGGCCCGCCTCGCCGCGCACGCCGGGATGAGCCTGCGCACCTTCGCCCGGCGCTTCCACGACGAGGTGGGCACGAGTCCCGGCCGCTGGCTGACCCAGCAGCGCGTAGCCCGGGCCCGGCATCTGCTGGAGGCCAGCGACCTCCCGGTCGACCGGATCGCCGGCCAGGTCGGCTTCGCCACGGGCGCCTCGCTGCGCCAGCACCTGCACGCGTCGATCGGCGTCTCGCCCCAGGTGTACCGGCGGACGTTCCAGTCGGCGCGGTGAGCGGGCGCACGGCGGCCTGACGGGACGACATTCCGTCGCTCGTCGCTCACCGGCAACAGTGACGGCCGGTCAGGAAGCCGTCTTCCCAAGGGCGTCGGCCGACGGCCGACTGAATCCACCGGGCCGGGATATGCGCAAGGAAGAGGGCCGCGGGGCCCGACGCCCCGGGCCCGGAATCCTTCGGAGGAGACATGGCACTGGTCACAGCGGGCGTCGTGGTGCTCGACTGCGCGGAACCCGAGAAGCTCGCCGAGTTCTACAAGGAACTGCTGGGCGCGGAGGAGAGCGACGCGTCCGCCAACCGCATCGAGATCGAGGGGCCCGGAGGCTTCCGCATGGCGTTCCGGCGGGACGTCAACGCCACTCCGCCGAGCTGGCCCCGCCCCGAGAACTCCCTCCAGGCCCACCTGGACTTCGTGGTGGAGGACCTGGACGAGGCCGAGCGCGGCGTCGTGGGGCTCGGCGGGCGCCCGCTGGAGGCGAGGGACGCGGCGGGCCCGCACGAGGAGCGCGGCTTCTCCGACCCGGCGGGCCACTCCTTCACCCTGCGCGGCAGCACGCCGCCGACGGCGCCCAAGCAGGGCTGAGGCAGCCGGGGCCCCACGCCCCCGGGTGCCGTCGGCGCGGTGAGTGCGGCGCGAGGGCCCGAGGCCGGTCCGGTCAGTCCCGTCCGCCCTTGTCACCGCCCGGCCAGACACCGGTCGAGCGCTCGATCGCCTTGGCGCCCGTCCGGTCCATGGCACTGCGCACCACGGCGAAGATGGCGCCCTGGACCGCCGCGGCCAGGAGGATCTCGCCCCAGCCGCGGTCCGGGTCCAGGGCGTCGGGCGCGTCGTCCTCGTGCCGGATCACCTTCCACGTCTTCTGGAAGGCCATCCCGGCCAGCGCGCCGCCCGCCCAGCCCAGGACGAAGCCGACGGGCTTGTACGCGAGGGGGAGCTTCTGCTTCTTCTTCTTGCCCACGTGGGTCTCCTTCGGGTTCGCTGTGTGACTTCGGGACGTGACGGCCACGGCCCGCGGGGTCAGGGCCTGCCTCGCGCCGGTACCTCCTCGCCGGCGGGCACCGGCCCGGGAGGCGTGCCGTCGCCGAACGGCCGGCCGCCCAGTTCCTCCCGGTGGTGCGGCGTGAGCCAGCCGTCCAGGTCCGGGCCCAGCGGCACGATGCCGGTCGGATTGATGCCGGTGTGGACCTGGTAGTAGTGGCGCTTGATGTGGTCGAAGTCGACGGTGTCGCCGAAGCCGGGCGTCTGGAACAGGTCGCGGGCGTAGGCCCACAGCACCGGGTTCTCCGCCAGCTTCCAGCGGTTGCACTTGAAGTGGCCGTGGTAGACGGCGTCGAAGCGCACCAGCGTGGTGAACAGCCGGATGTCCGCCTCCGTGATCGTGTCCCCGACCAGATAGCGCTGCCGCTCCAGCCGGGACGCCAGCCGCTCCAGGCGGCGGAACACCCCCGAGCAGGCGGCCTCGTACTCCTCCTGGCCGGTGGCGAAGCCCGCCCGGTACACGCCGTTGTTGACGTCCTGGTAGACGTCCGCCATCACCTCGTCGATCTCGTCGCGCAGGGCGTGCGGATACAGGTCGGGCGCGCCCGGCCGGTGCAGGGCCGTCCACTCGGTCGCGAGGTCCAGGGTGATCCGCTGGTAGTCGTTGGTCACCAGTTTCCCGCTGGGCACGTCCACGATCGCCGGCACGCTCACCCCGCCGGGATAGCCGGTCTCCCGCTCGTCGTAGGCCTCGCTGAGGAAGCGGATGCCGAGGACCGGGTCACGGCCGTCCGGGTCCAGGGTGAACCGCCAGCTGCGGTCGTCCTGGACCGGGTCGGTGACCGCCAGGGACAGGGCGCCCTCCAGACCGAGCAGCCGCCGGGAGACCAGGGCCCGGCTCGCCCACGGACAGGCGCGGCTGACCACCAGCCGATAGCGCCCGGCCGCCACCGGCCAGCCATCCCGGCCGTCGGCGGTGATCCGGTCGGTGAAATGGCTCCTGGACCGCTTGAACGCCTTCCTGCCGTAGCCGCTGTTGCCGGGCGTCCCGTCGTCGCCGCTCATGGGACGTACCTCCCTGTCGTCGGTGGCCCTGGTAACACGTTCCCCGTTTTCGGCCGTCGGCACTGACGTGCCGTCCACAAGGAGAGTGTGAGCCGGGCAGGCAGGGGGCAGTCGGCGAATCGTGAGCCGGACAACCTCGAACAGGGCAGCGAACGGACAGGGCGACGGAAAGGCGGACCGGGGGAGGAACCGCGAGGCGCGGGAGACGGAAGAGGCGGACGACGGCGTCGGCGGCAAGGCCGCGGGCGAGCCCGCCGGCAAAGCGGACCGCAGGACGCGGATCACCGTCCTGGTGGCCCTCGCGGCCAATCTGGTGATCGCGGTCGCCAAGGCGGTCGGCGGCTTCCTCGCGGGATCCCCCGCACTGCTGTCGGAGGCCGCGCACTCGGTGGCCGACAGCCTGAACGAGGTCTTCCTCCTCGCCGCGCTGCGCCGCAGCCGCCGTCCCGCCGACCGCCGCCACCCCTTCGGATACGGCAAGGAACGCTTCTTCTGGTCCCTGCTGGCGGCCGTCGGAATCTTCGTGATGGGCGGCTGCTTCTCGTTCTTCCAGGGCGTCGAGGCCCTCAGGACGGGCGCGGAGGAGAAGCTCGGCGGCTACGTGGCCGGGCTGATCGTGCTCGGTGTCGCCCTGCTCGCCGAGGGCGCCTCGCTGCTGCGGGCACTGCACCAGGTACGCCGGCAGGGCGGCGCCGCCGCCGGGATGCGCGACCCGGCCCTGCGCACGGTCGTCGCCGAGGACGGCACCGCGGTGCTCGGCGTCACCCTCGCCATGGTCGGCATGGTCCTGCACATGGTCACCGGGCAGGTGGTCTGGGAGGCCTGCGCCTCGCTCGCCATCGGCGTGCTGCTCGTCTACGTGGCCTACCGGCTGGGCCGCGAGTCCCGCGACCAGCTGATCGGCGAGGCCGCGGATCCGGAGTCGAGCGGCCGCATCCACGCGCTGCTCGAGGCACAGCCGGAGATCGACAGCGTCGAGGCGCTGTTCACGATGAAGACGGGCCTCGACTCCGCGCTGGTGGCCGCCCGCATCGATCTGGTCCCCGGCCTGGACAGCGAGCGGGTGGAGGAGGTGTCCGTGCGCATCAAGAGGTCCATCGCGCACACCGTCCCCGAGGCCCGGCAGATCTTCCTCGACGTCACCGACCGGGTCGCCCGGGAGGCGGCGGAAAGCCCCGCCGCGACGGGGGAACGCGGCGGGGCCTGACCCACGGGTGCCCAGCGGCGGCCGGACCATGCACACGGATCCGGGACTTCTCCGTCCCGCCCGGGATCAGCTCCCGCCGACCGGTTCCAGCACGAAGACCGGGATCTCCCGGTCCGTCTTCTCCTGGTACTCGGCGTACGACGGGTAGGCGGCCACGGCACGCTCCCACCACTCGGCCTTCTCCGCGCCGGTGACCTCACGGGCCGTCATGTCCTGCTTCACCGGCCCGTCCTGGAGCTCCACGTGGGGGTCGGCCTTGATGTTGTGGTACCAGACCGGGTGCTGGGGCGCCCCGCCCAGGGAGGCGACCACCGCGTAGCGGCCCTCGTGCTCGACGCGCATCAGCGGCGTCTTGCGGATCTTGCCGCTGCGGGCGCCCCGCGTGGTCAGCACGATCACGGGCAGGCCCGTGTCCAGGAGGGTCGTCCCCTTCGTGCCGCCGGAGCTCTCGTAGAGCTCCACCTGCTCGCGCACCCACTGCGTCGGGCTGGGTTCGTACTCGCCCTCAAGAGGCATGGTTTCCGTCCCATCGTCGCGTCGTACGGCTGACTGGCACCGCGGTCCGACACCGGCCGGTGCACGGTCCATCCATACCGCATCCCGGCCGTGGACGGCCGACGGCCGCGCGACACGGAGCGTCCGACGACGGTTTCCGGCGCCGTCCGGCCCGGCCGGGAAGCGGACGGCGCGCGTCACATCGCCGGCGCACCCGCCCCGGCGGCCGTCCTTCCCCCGGTGCCGGAACCGGGCGACGGTTGAGTAGGGTTCCGGCGTGACCCGACCGGCCCCGAGCACCGAGAAGCCCTTCCTCTACGTCGTCGTCTGCGCCGCCGGTGCGGCCGCCGGCATCGGCGAGCTGATCACCGCCGCACAGGAACGCGGCTGGGAGGTCGGTGTCTTCGCCACCCCGGCCGCGATGGGCGGCTTCTTCGACGCCGCCGCCGTCGAGGCGCGGACCGGCCGCCCGATACGCTCCGCCTGGCGCCGGCCGGGCGACCCGCGCCCCTTCCCGGCGCCCGACGCCGTCGTGGTCGCGCCCGCCACCTTCAACACGGTCAACAAGTGGGCCGCCGGCCTGGCCGACACCCTCGCCGTGGCCACCCTGTGCGAGGTGTGCGGACTCGGCGTCCCCGTCGCCGTCCTGCCCTGCGTGGCCGACGCGCTGGCCGCCCATCCCGCCTACCGGGAGAGCCTGGAGAGGCTGCGGGGGATGGGAGTGCGCTTCGGCGACCCGTACGCGGGCCGGGGCGAAGCGGACGCCGCCCGCCCCGAGTTCGACTGGGAGCGGGCCCTCGATCTGGTCGAGGAGCGCTGACCCGCGCCGGGTCCGGGACCGCGCGAGGACGTACGCTCGCCCGGTACCGATCCGGAAGGCAGGAGCAGCAACGATGCAGTACGTGAAACTCGGTTCGACGGGCCTGGACGTCTCGCGGATCTGTCTGGGGTGCATGACCTACGGCGTGCCCGACCGCGGCACCCACGAGTGGACCCTCGACGAGGAGGCCTCGCGCCCGCTGATCCGGCAGGCGCTGGAAGCCGGCGTCACCTTCTTCGACACGGCCAACGTCTACTCCGACGGCACCAGCGAGGAGATCGTCGGCAGGGCGCTCGCGGACTTCGCCCGCCGGGACGAGATCGTGCTCGCGACCAAGGTGCACGGCCGGATGCGGCCCGGGCCCAACGGCGCCGGACTGTCCCGCAAGGCGATCATGACCGAGATCGACCACAGCCTGCGCCGCCTGGGCACCGACTACGTCGATCTGTACCAGATCCACCGCTTCGACCCGCACACGCCGGTCGAGGAGACGATGGAGGCGCTGCACGACCTGGTGAAGGCGGGCAAGGTGCGCTACATCGGGGCCAGTTCGATGTACGCCTGGCAGTTCTCCAAGATGCAGTACACCGCCGAGCGGCACGGCTGGACGAAGTTCGTCTCCATGCAGAACCACTACAACCTCCTCTACCGCGAGGAGGAGCGCGAGATGCTGCCGCTCTGCGCGGACCAGGGCGTCGGTGTGCTGCCCTGGAGCCCGCTGGCCCGCGGCCGCCTCACCCGCGACTGGGGAGCGACGACCGGGCGCAGCGCCACCGACGCCTTCGGCAGCACGCTCTACCAGGAGGGCGACCGCGCCGTCGTCGAGGCCGTCACCCGCATCGCCGGCGAGCGCGGCGTGCCGCGCGCC
Source organism: Streptomyces sp. NPDC093586 (assembly GCF_044764905.1). Taxonomy (NCBI): domain Bacteria; kingdom Bacillati; phylum Actinomycetota; class Actinomycetes; order Kitasatosporales; family Streptomycetaceae; genus Streptomyces; species Streptomyces sp. NPDC093586. Next base: position 12,161 of record NZ_JBIWJA010000016.1, read on the forward strand.
CAGGTGGCGCTCGCCTGGCTGCTGCACCAGGACACGGTGACCGCGCCGATCATCGGCGCCGCCCGGCCGGGGCACCTCGAGGACGCCGTGGCGGCGGTCGGACTCACCCTGACCGACAAGGAGACCGAGGAGCTGGAGCGGCCGTACGCGCCGCACCCGGTCGCCGGTCACTGACCGCGGGGCGTCCGGGCGCTCAGGGGCCCGTCCCGGGGGCCAGGGCGGTGACGGACACCGACGACGCGTTGCCGCCCACCGGGACCTCACCGGCCGTCCACGTCACCTCGATCGGGTCCCGCTCGTCCGGCGGGGTGACGAGCAGCGCCGCCGGGGTCGCGGCGCGGGCGCCGCTGACCTGCGGGCTGGAGAACGACAGCCCGGCCCACGCGCTCCGGCCCGGCGTCAGCGTGACCGTCCGCGGTGAGGCCGGGGTGCGCCGCGGGTCGGGGCCCAGCTGCTTGCCGGACGCGTCCACGAAGGCGGCGCCGGGGTAGCCGTACAGGGTGCAGGTGCGTGCGGAGGTGTTGGTCAGCACGACGGGGAAGTTGCGCTGCCCGGCTCCGGGGTCGACGCGGCCGACCGAGGCGCGCAGCTCGGAGGTGTGGCAGCGGCCGTCGGTGCGGGCGGACGCGGACGCGGAACCGGCGGTGTCGCTGGGCACGGCGCCGGCCGTCGGGGCGTCGTCGGCGCCCCGGGCCGCGGGTGTGCTGCCGGTGCTCCGGTCCGGAAGCGCGCTGCCGCCGGTCGCACCGGCCGACTGCTCGGCCCGACCGGACTGCGTCGTGCTCGCCGTGCCGCTGTCGGTGCCGCAGGCGGTCAGCATGCCGAGCACCGCGACCGCGCTCGCCAGCAGGGCCGTCCGGCCTACGGGCTGGGACGTCTTCGCCATCGCCTCTCCACACTCCCGTGAGGTTCGTCGCGCACGGCCCGGCACGGCTGCCGGACGGCACGCCCTGCCTTCGAGTGTCCCGCGGCACGGGTGCGGAAACCGCGGGATCACTCGTCGTCGAGCAGGGCCAGCTCCGCCCAGATCGTCTTGCCCTCGGCGGTGTGCCGGCTGCCCCAGCGCTGGGTGAGCTGGGCCACCAGCAGCAGGCCGCGCCCGCCCTCGTCCCAGGTCTTGGCCCGGCGCAGGTGCGGCGCGGTGTGGCTGCTGTCGGAGACCTCGCAGATCAGCGTGGCCCGGTCGTGGATCAGCCGGAGCCGGATGGGCGGCGAGCCGTACCGGATGGCGTTGGTGACCAGCTCGCTGACCACCAGTTCGGCGGTGAAGGAGGCCTCCAGCAGCGCCCAGGCGGACAACTGCTCGACGACCTGCTTGCGGACGGGGGCGACCAGCGACGGGTCGGCGGGAATGTCCCAGGTGGCGACCTGGCCGGCGGGCAGTCCCCGGGTGCGGGCCAGCAGCAGCGCCACGTCGTCGGCGGCGCCGCCGTCCGGCAGCAGGGCGTGCAGCACGTGGTCGCAGGCCGCGTCCAGCGAGCCGGCGGGGACGGCCAGGGCCTCGCACAGCAGCGCCTGACCGGCGTCGGCGTCCCGGTCGCGGCTCTTGACCAGCCCGTCGGTGTAGAACGCGAGCACGCTGCCCTCGCGCAGTTCCAGCTCGGCGGACTCGAAGGGCAGACCTCCCACGCCGAGCGGCGGCCCGGAGGGCATCTCGAGCTGCCGGGGCGGGCCGTCCGGCGGGACCAGCACGGGCGGCGGATGCCCGGCGCGGGCGAGGGAGAAGTGCCGGGACACCGGGTCGTACACCGCGTACAGACAGGTGGCGCCGACCTCGCCCGCGCCGTCGCCACCGGACTCCTCCGACAGCCGGACGACCAGGTCGTCCAGGTGGGTGAGCAGTTCCTCGGGGGTCAGGTCGATGTCGGCGAGGGTGCGTACGGCGGTCCGCAGCCGGCCCATGGTGGCCGACGCCTGGATGCCCTGGCCGACGACGTCCCCGACGACCAGGGCGACCCGCATCCCGGACAGGGGGATGATGTCGAACCAGTCGCCGCCCACCCCGGACCGGGCCGCCGGAAGATAGCGGGAGGCCGCCTCCAGCGCGGCGGTGGGCGGCAGCCACCGGGGGAGCAGGCTGCGCTGCAGCATCAGGGTCGTCTCGCGCTCGCGGGAGTAGCGGCGGGCGTTGTCGATGCAGACGGCGGCGCGGGCGCTGACCTCCTCGGCCAGCAGCACGTCGTCGTGCGTGAACGCGTCGGGACGGCGGAACCGGGTGAAGACCGCGATCCCCAGGGTGGTGCCGCGGGCCTGCAACGGCACGGACATCGTGGAGTGGATGCCGTACTCCTCGACCCGCCCGATCCGGACGGGGTCCCACTCCCGCCACCGCTCCAGGTCGCCGGTGGGCACCGCGGCGACGATCGCGCGCCCCGCGGCCAGGCACCGGGCCTGCGGCGAGGCCTCCGGATAGACGTCGAGGCGGCCCGGCTCGGCCACCGCCTCCGGACATCCCGGGTTGACCGACTGGTGGGCGGCCCGGCGCAGGGCGACCGGCGGCGTCGGCGTGGCGACGGGGTCGCCGCCGTGCTCCTGCGGGTCCAGCAGATCGACGCTGACGAAGTCGGCGAGCGCCGGCACGCACACATCGGCCAGTTCCTGCGCGGTGCGGGTGACGTCGAGGGTGGTGCCGATGCGCACGCTGGCCTCGTTGACCAGCTGGAGACGTTCCCGGGCGAGGTGCTGCTCGGTGAAGTCGTGGGCGCTCACGCAGACACCGCGCACCTCGCCGTCGGAGCCGGTGAGCGGGGCGACCCGGGCGAGCCAGGCGTGGGCGCGGCTCTCGCCGGGGGCCTTGAGATGCGTGTGCATGTCGTGGCCCCGGCCGGTGGCGAGGACGTGCCGCATGTGCTCCTCGAGCTCCGCGGTCTGCGCCCGGGCTCCGAGGTCGGTGGCCCGCAGGCCGCGGACGCGGTCCGCGGGAAGCCCGAAGAGCCGGGCCATGGCGTTGTTGACGCCGCGGATCCGGAGCCGGTCGTCGAAGATCATCGTGGCGCAGGGCGACTGGGTCAGAGCGGCTCTGACCAGCGGGTCGTCCGGCTGCTCGGGGCCACTGTCCAGGGGAGTGACGGCCAGCCACGCGCCCGGACCGTCGTCCTCGGACGGTCTGTGGCGGGCGAGCACCCATACCGACACCGTGTGCCCGTCGCGGTGCCGCAGCGCCAGCGTCCCGTTCCAGCGCCCGGCCCCGGGATCCGGTGCCGGGCCGGCGGCCCCGTCGGCCAGCAGCTCGGCGGCGGGACGCCCCACGACGTCCGCGGCCGGGTGGCCGAGCAGCAGACGCGCGCCCTCGCTCCACTCCCGCAGCGTGCCGAAGTCGTCGACGACGGCGCGCGCCGCGGCGGCATCGTCGTGCGGGTTGACCGGACTCATCGTCGCCACTCCATTGCGCACACCCACAGTGAACAGCGCGTCACCTGGAGCCCAGCCTAGTGCGTCCGGACCCCGCGCGGACCCGAACCACCGGACCCGCGGAGCCCTCTGGGCGCACGCGCCACCGAACCACCGGTGCGCCCGGGGTAGAAAGTGCTTTCCGTGCTCTTGACGGCCGCCAGCGAGCCGACATCAGAATCTGTTTGTTCACGATCAGTTGTGAGTGCTTCTGATTCCTGCTGAGGGAGATCCGGCATGACGGTCACGCGCAGATCGGTCCTGATCGCCTCCGCGGCGACGCCCACCGCGGGCGCGCTGCTGGGCGCCCCGTCGGCGCGGGCCGCGGACACGGCGGGAGCGGGAGCGGGCCGCCGCACGGTCGCCCTGCGCGACGGCTGGCGCTTCGCCCTCGTCGACCCGGGCGGGATCACCGACCGGACCGGGGCGTACGCGCGGGCCGCCGAACCGGACTACGACGACTCGGCGTGGCGCGAGGTGGCCGTCCCGCACGACTGGAGCATCGAGCAGACGCCCACCACCGAGCACGGCACCACCGGCGGCACCGGCTTCCTGCCGGGCGGTCTCGGCTGGTACCGCCTCGCCTTCACCCTGCCGTCCGCGCTGGCCGGCAAGCGGATCTCGGTCGAGTTCGACGGCGTCTACATGGACTCCCGCGTCTACTGCAACGGCCGGGAGGTAGGCCGCCACCCCTACGGATACACCGGTTTCGCCCTCGACCTCACCGATCTGGTGCACACCGACGGCCGCACCGAGAACGTCCTCGCGGTCAAGGTGCAGAACCAACTGCCCAGCAGCCGCTGGTACTCGGGCAGCGGCATCTACCGCGAGGCCCGGCTCGTCGTCACCGAACCGGTGCACGTACGGCGCTGGGGCACGTACGTCACCACGCCCGAGGTGAGCGGTGAGCGCGCCCTCGTCCGGGTGGAGACGTCCGTCGTCAACGCCACGGGCGCCGCGCGCGAGGTCGAGATCAGGTCGGCGGTCGAGGACGCCGGGGGACGTACGGTGGCCCGCGCCGCCTCGACGGTCACCGTCACGGACGACGGGAGCGGGACCCACGAACTCACCGTTCCCCGGCCCCGGTTGTGGGACTTCGCGGACCCGCACCGCTACACTCTGCGCACCGAACTGCGCGTCGGCGGACGCACGGTCGACACGTACCGCACCCCCTTCGGCATCCGCACGTTCCGCTTCGACCCCGACGAGGGCTTCCACCTCAACGGAGCCCACGCCAAGATCAAGGGCGTCGACCTGCACCACGACCTCGGCGCGCTCGGCGCGGCCGTCAGCGCCGACGCGATCCGCCGCCAGATGACCCTCATGAAGTCGATGGGCGCCAACGCCTTCCGCACCTCCCACAACCCGCCCTCGCCCGAGATGATCGAGGTCTGCGAGGAACTGGGCATCGTGATGCTGGTGGAGGCCTTCGACTGCTGGCGCACCGGCAAGAACCGGTACGACTACGGCCGGTTCTTCGACGAGTGGTGCGAGCGGGACGCCACCGAGATGGTGCTCGCGGCCCGCAACTCGCCCGCCGTCGTCATGTGGTCGATCGGCAACGAGATCCCCGACTCCACCTCCACCGCCGGACTCGCGATGGCCGACCGGATCATCGCCGCGATCCGGGCCGCCGACGCCACCCGGCCGCTCGTCATCGGCTCGGACAAGTACCGCCGGCTGCCCGCCAGGGGCTCGGCGGCCGACCTCATGCTGGCCAAGCTCGACGGACTCGGCCTCAACTACAACACCGCCAAGTCGGTCGACGCCCTGCACGCCGCCTACCCGCACCTGTTCCTGTTCGAGTCCGAGTCGTCCTCCGAGACCTCCACGCGCGGCACCTACCAGGAGCCCGAGCACCTCAACACCGGTGAGAACCACACCCCCGGCCGGCGGGCGACCTCCTCGTACGACAACAACCTCGCCTCCTGGACCATGAGCGGCGAGTACGGGCACAAGAAGGACCGGGACCGCAAGTGGTTCGCCGGGCAGTTCCTGTGGTCGGGCATCGACTACATCGGGGAGCCCACGCCGTACGACGTCTTCCCGGTGAAGGCGTCCTTCTTCGGCGCGGTCGACACCGCCGGCTTCCCGAAGGACATGTACCACCTGTTCCGCAGCCAGTGGACCGACGAACCGATGGTCCACCTGCTGCCGGCGACCTGGAACCACCGCGAGGGCGACACCGTCGAGGTGTGGGCGTACGCGAACGTCGACACCGTCGAGCTGTTCCTGAACGGCAAGTCCCTCGGCGTGCGCCGCTTCGACACCAAGAAGACGGTGGACGGCCGCACCTACCTGGAGACCACCGAGGCCACCGGCGACGACAAGACCTTCACCGACGGCCCCTACCCGGGCAGTTACACCAGCCCCAACGGCAGCGCGGGCAAGCTCCACCTGACCTGGAAGGTTCCCTTCGCGCCGGGCGAGCTGAAGGCCGTCGCCCGGCGCGGCGGCAGGACCGTCGCCACCGACGTCCTGCGCACCGCCGGCGCGCCGCACGCCGTGCGCCTCGTCCCGGACCGCGAGAGCGTCGCCGCCGACGGCCGCTCCCTGGTCTTCGTGACCGCCGAGGTGGTCGACCGGCGCGGAGTGGTGGTGCCCGACGCCGAGCACCTGATCTCCTTCGAGGTCGCGGGCGGCTCCCTCGCCGGGGTGGACAACGGCCGACAGGAGAGCGCCGAGCGGTACCAGGCGAGCACCCGCACCGCCTTCCACGGCAAGGCCCTCGCCATCGTGCGCTCCGGCACGCGGCCGGGGACGGTGCGCGTGACGGCCCGTGCGGAGGGGCTGCGCGCGGACACGGCGACCGTGCGCGCCCGGCGGGCCGCGTCCCCCGCGACCACACCGGCTCCCCGGTTCGCGCCCGAGCACCCGGCGCCGGCGGACCACCCGCACGCGGACGCGAGCTACTCCGGGCGCCCCGACACCCTGCCCGCCGCCATGCTCGACGGCGACCCGGCCACCGGCTGGTCCAACGGCTTCCACAAGGACGCCACTGCCCTGCTGCCCGCCTTCGAGGGTGCCCGCGCCGAGGACTGGGTCTCGGTCGATCACGGGCGGACGCGCCGCTACGGCCGGATCGAGGTCTCCTTCACCGTGGACGCCACCCACAGCCTGCCCGCCTCCGTCGAGGCCGCCGTCTGGGACGGAAACGCGTGGCGGACGGCCGAGGACGTCCGCGTCGAGTGGGCCACCGCGTCCGACGCCCCCACGGTGATCACCTTCGACGCGGTACGCGGTTCCCGTGTCCGGCTCACCCTGACGAGCCGTCACCCCGGCGAGCCGCGCGGCGCGGTCCGCATCAGCCGGCTGGAGGCGCCCGCCGTCTGACCGCCCCGGTCGGTATCCGGTCGGCACCTGTTCGGCACTCGGCCGTCAACGGCGTGCCGGGTGACCGTCCGACCATCCGTTCGCTTCCCGCGGTACCGCAACACCTCCGCTCTGACCTGGCGGTATTTACGGTTCAGTACCCGCGCGGTACCGTGGGAGGCATGCCAGCCCTGAACGTGGAGTTCAGCGACCGCGAGCTCGAGGACCTGCGGCAGATCGCCAAGGAGCGCGGCACATCGATGAAGGCGCTCGTACGGGAGGCCGCCGCCGCCGACATCGCCCGGCACCGGGCGCTGCAGGAGGGCGCGGAGGCGTTCCGGCGGTTCTTCACCGCCCACGCCGACGAGTTCGCGGCCGCCTTCCCCGACGACGAACCACCGCCCGCCCGGGACGAGGGGCGGGCCGCCTGACCCATGGCACCCGCCCTGCACATCGACGTGCCCTGGCTGCTCCAGCGTCACGAGGAGGTGCTGCCGGAACAGCCCACCATCAACGACTTCTCCGCACTGGTCGCCGCCGTCGCCCGGCACCGCGTCGATCCGCCCCGCCTCGGGGTGGACTCCGACCCCGCCTGGCGGGCCGCAGCCCTGCTGCACACCCTCGCCGTGCTCAGGCCCCTGCCGTCGGCCAACGCCCGCTTCGCCTGCGCGACGGCCGTGGCGTACATGTTCGCCAGCGGGGTCGGCATCGACCCGCCCTACGGTGCCCTGGTCGACCTCGCACGCGACCTGCTCACCGGCGACGCCGACGTCTACGCGGCGGCCGACCGGTTGCGTTCCTGGCAGATCTGAGCCCGCCCGGGGCGCCCTCCCCGGGGCCGTCGACCGAGGGCGGGGGATCGGGGCCGGCGGCCCTCGCGCGGGAGAGCCGCCGTCCCGCGCCGGGCCTTCCGAGAAGGGCCGTCGCCAGTCCACCACACGGGGGCGTGCGCCGGAGCGTGCGCGGCACACCGGTGCGCGCGCGCCTTTCACACGGGGCGCGCCGACACATCCGAAAGCCGGTGTATACAGCATCGGTCGGCGTGGAATCCGGTTTTCCTCCGCAGCGGCCCCGACGTCCCCCGCGCGCCTTGTTGGGCATGAGCGGTTTGTGCGACAGTGAAGCACTCGTGCGGGGGACGGAGGCCGGGGCGCGCACGCACCGTGGAGAACCGGGCCCGATTTCGCCGTGGCGAATTCACGCCCCCTCCACGCCGCACCCGAAGGATACGCACCCATTCCCTTTCGGTGACCGGAACGTCTGAGTCTTCTGTGCGTGGGAAGGGAGCAGCCCAGTGCCCACCCCCCACCCCTCTCGTCCCGTCCCCCCGCCCTCCGGCGGGGAGCCCGGGGAGTCCGACGAGTGGCTGGCGGCCCGGCTCCGGGACGGCCCGGAGAGCGCGGCCTCCCGGGCCGCCGCCCTGCTGGCGGCCCGGCACTGGCAGCCGGCCCACGACTACGCGGCCGTCTGCCTCGCCACGTCGGGGCAGCTCACCGCCATGGTCACCGCCGCCGCCCAGCACCGGGTCCTGGACCGGCTCGCCCAGGGCGAACCGGCTACGGCCCTGCGCCCGCGGCTGCTGGTGGCCGTGCGCGACACGGTCCGCCAGTGGTCGGCCGACGACGCGGTCACCGGTGTTCTGCCGCAGCTGCTGAAACCCGCCGGCGGGCGCGGCATGCGAGCCGCGAGATCCCTGATTCCGGAAAACCGCGCACTGGCCGCGCGCGCATTCGCGTCCCTTCCCGGACCGGCCCGCTGTTTGCTGTGGCACACGGAGGTCGAGGGCGAACCCGTGGATGTGCCGGCCGGTCTGCTCGGCATGGACACCGACACCGCTTCCGCCACGTACGAACAAGCGCGTGAGCAGTTCCGGGACGCTTGTCTGCAGGCGCACCGGCAACTGGCGCCCACCCAGGACTGCCGCTTCCACCACCGTCTCCTCGACGTCCCGATCCGCCGGGGCGGCGAGCTGCCGCCGGACGTCCGGAAACATCTGGCGGAGTGCCGGCACTGTCGGCACGCGGCCGAACAACTCGGCCACTTCGGGCGCGACCTGGGGCCGCTGATCGCGGAGGCGGTGCTCGGCTGGGGCGCCCGGCGCTATCTCGACTCCCGTCCGGGCCGCGCGGACCGGGGCGCCCCGGCCAGGGCCGCCGCCCGGCACCGTGGCGGGCGTCCCGGCCCCCTGGCCCGGATCCGCGTGCCCGTCCGCCGGCTCCCGGGCCGGCCGCGCTCCGTCCGGTCGGTGCTCAGAGGAGTCGGCGCCGCCTCGGCGGGAGTGCTGGGGATCGTGCTCGTGGTGAACGTGTGGTCGTACGACGGCGGCGGCGCCGACCCGGCCGCGTCCCCCAGCGCCGTCGACGGCCGGGGCACGGCGTCCGCGACCTCCCGCCCGAAGCCGCCCGGCACCGCCGGGCTGCCCGCGGCCGCGGACGCCACCCGCCTGCGCAACGTCGCCGCCGGCCTCTGCCTCGATGTACGGGGCGAGCCGAAGGCCGGGACGGGCGCCCGGCTGGCGACGTGTTCCGAGGCGTGGACCCAGCAGTGGACCCTGGAGGACGACGGGCTGCTGCGCGGCGTCGCCGACCCCGGGCTGTGCCTGGACTCCCGGGCGGACGCCGGAGTCGTCGTTCTCGGCACCTGCGCCGACGAGGGCACCGGGCGGGGCGACGACGTGCGCTACGACCGCACCGCACAGGGTGCGCTGCTGCCGCGCCGGCAGAGCGGCCTCGCCCTCGCCGCCACCGCCGACGCGCCGGACGCCGACGTCGTCGTCACGGTGTACGACGGTTCCCTCGGACAGCGCTGGCGGATCGAGAAGGCGCCGGCGGGGGACGGCTCCCTGCCGATCGCCGGGACCGGCTCCCCGGACGCGCGGCCCGTGGAGCTGCCGGGCAGACCCTAGGACCTCGTCCTCTGCCCGCAGGGACGATCACCCGGCCGAAGCCCTGCGGAGCCAAGACCGTCTCCTGTGCGGTGAGGCCGACGAGGTGTAAGAACATCTCACGGCCACGGTCCGCGAGCAGGTGCCCGCATGAGTGCGCGTACTCATGCGGACCGCGCGGCACCGGCCGGGGACTGCGTCGAGAACTCCAACTCGGGCCGGTCCCACGCCACTGCGGGCGGGTTCGCGGAGGCGGTCCCGGTACGCAGCGCGCCCACGCTGCGGTAGAAACCCTCGGCCGGAGGATGCGACACCACCCGGACACGGTCCAGCCCCGCCGCGCGCGCCTCGGACTTCATGTGCTCGACGAGCAGCCGCCCGACACCACGGCCCTGCGACCCGTCCTCGACGAAGAGCAGGTCCAGCTCCGGCGGCAAGAGGACGAGCGAGTAGAAACCGAGCACCCGGCCCGCGTGATCACCGGTGTCGACGGCCACGAAGACCCGATGCGTTTCGATGTAGTCGGGCCCGATGCGATAGTCCGCGACCATCGCCGCGTACTGGCCCTCGTAGGCACGCGAGCCGCGCACGAGTCGCGTGAGCCGCTTGGCGTCCCGGGCGACGGCCCGTCGTACGGCGGGCTCGCCACGCACTGACGTAATACTCGGCTGCATATGGAGCATATTACGCATACGGAAAGGGCCGGGGCCTTCGCGCCCGGCGCCGGGCAACCCGGTGCAACAGGAGAGCCGAAGGCCGACGCGGAAGGGCGTCGGTCGCCCTGGACCTGTGTTCCGTGCGGTGGGGCGGCGGCCGGGACGTCCTCCAGGGGCTCAGGCGCGCTCCTCGACGAGGTCGGTCGGTCCGGGCGTGGTGGGGGAGGAGTGTCCCGCCAGGGCGAGCGTCAGGTCGAGTTCGGCGAGCAGGCAGCGGATCACGTGCTCGACGCCCGCCTGCCCGTCCAGGCCCAGGCCGTAGACGTAGGGGCGGCCCAGCAGCACCGTCCGCGCGCCGAGCGCCAGCGCCTTGAAGACGTCGTCGCCGGTGCGGACGCCGCTGTCGAACAGCACGGCGAGCCGGTCGCCGACCGCCTCCGCCACGCCCGGCAGCGCGTCCGCCGCCGCGATCGCACCGGCCACCTGGCGGCCGCCGTGGTTGGACACCACCACCCCGTCCATCCCGGCGTCGGCGGCGAGCCGGGCGTCGTCCGGGTGCAGAACGCCCTTGAGGACGATCGGGCCGTCCCAGTTCTCCCGCAGGAACGCCAGGTCCGGCCAGGTCTTGCCCGGGTCGGAGAACATGCCGACGAAGTGCGCCACCGCCGCGTCCGGGTCCTCGTGCACCGGCTTGGCGAGCCCCGCCCGGAAGGCCGGGTCCGAGAAGTAGTTGGCGGTGCCCACGCCGTGCAGGAACGGCAGGTACGCCTGGTCCAGGTCGCGCGGGCGCCACGACAGCAGCGGGGTGTCCAGGGTGACGAACAGGGCCGTGAACCCGGCCACCCTCGCCCGGTCCAGGAAGCTGCGGGCCACCTCGCGGTCCTTCGGCCAGTACAGCTGGAACCAGCGCTCGGCGTCGCCCATCGCCTCCGCGACCTGCTCCATCGGCGTGCTCGACGCCGAGGACAGGACGAACGGCACGCCCTGCGCGGCGGCGGCCCGGGCGGCGGCCGGCTCCGCGTCCGGATGCATGATCGACAGCACGCCCACGGGCGCCAGCGCCAGCGGGGCCGGCAGGGCACGCCCCAGCACCTCGACCGAGAGGTCCCGCTCGTGCACGTCCCGCAGCATCCGCGGCACGATCCGGCGCCGTTCCAGGGCCCGCCGGTTGGCGCGGGCCGTGGAGCCGTCACCCGCGCTGCCCGCGACGTAGCCCACGGGGCCGGGACCGAGCCGCCGTTCGGTCAGCTCCTCCAGGCGGGTCAGGTCGGTCGGCAGCCGGGGCACCGCGCCCGTCATCCCGTTCAGGTAGATCTCGTACTGGAAGTCCGCCCAGTGCTTCGCCATCCGTACGTCCCGCCTCTCGTCGTCGAGCTCGCGCGCCGTCAGCACCATACTCACGAGTAGGGCGAGGGGTTTCGGCGGATGCCGGACTGTTTCGGGGATGTTTCCGGTCGATCGGTGAACGCGTGGATCACGCCATCCGGCCGGAACGCATGATCAAGAACCGCCTCGTTCCGGACGTGGAACGTTCCAATCCCGTGACTTCCCGCCACTGATTCAATACGCAAGGTTACCGAAATCCGGGGGGTCGAGATGTGTTCCGGCGGCGGACTCGGCAGACTCGCGCTCGCCGGTCCGGCACCCACCGGTCCGGGCCGGCGCCATCCTCGAACCGAGCGGAAGGATGCACACGATGCGGAACACCGCGCGCTGGGCAGCGACTCTGGGCCTGACGGCCACCGCCGTCTGCGGGCCCCTCGCCGGGGCCTCCCATGCCTCCCCGGCCACCGCCCCCGCGTCGCTCCACGCCCCCTCGGCCCTGGTGCTGACCGTGGGGCACGGAGAGAGCGCTGCCACCACCGCGCCGCTGCGCGCCGTCACCCTGACCTGTACGCCGGGAGCCTCCGGCACCCACCCGGCCTCCGGCCCGGCCTGCGCGGAACTGCGCGGCGCGGGCGGGGATCCGGACGCCCTGACGGACGACACCGGTGTGCGGTGCACCCGGGAGTACGCCCCGGTCGTCGTCACCGTCGACGGTGTCTGGCAGGGTCGGCGCGTCTCCTACGAGCGCACCTTCGCCAACGAGTGCGTGAAGAACGCGAGCGGTACGAGCGTCTTCGCGTTCTGAGAGACCGGGACCGCGCGGTCCGCGCGACGTGACCGGCTGCTCGTCGCTGGGGAGTGCGAGCGCCGCCGCGTGGACGTGCGGCGGTCCCGCACCGGGGGCGGCGGACGGAGTGGGGCCGTCCGCCGTTCCCCGGCATCGGAGGACGTGGAACCCTCAGCCCTCGTCCGGCGGCCCGCCGCCCGGCCCCGACGACCGGGCGCGGTGGCTGGTGTCGCACCAGGGATAGCGCCGGCTGCGGCGACAGGTGCACAGGGCGACCCGGAAACGGTCGGAGGACACCGTCGTCCCGTCCTCCAGCTCGACCTCCACCGGCCCCTCCACCAGCATCGGCCCCCGGCGCTGGACGGTGATCCGGCGGGGCGTGTCAGACGGGGAGTTCGGCACGGACGACCACCAGCTCCTCCTCGTTGTCGGCCAGGGACAGCAGACCCCGCTGCCGCAGCCAGCGCTCCCGGCCGCGCAGCACGGGTCCGAAGGCGATCCGCTGCCGCCGGGTCACCGCGGCCTTCAGACCGGCCGCCCGCAGATGCCCGACGGTCTGCCCGGGATCGCTCAGCGCGGACTGCACGAGCAGCAGCACACCACCGGGCTTCAGCAGGGCGGGCACCTCCCGGCAGATCCGGTCCAGCACCAGCCGGCCGTCGTGACCCGCGTCCCAGGCCCGGGCCGCACCGCGCGGCCGGCGGCCGCCGCCCGGCGCCGGAACGTACGGCGGATTGGCCAGGACGAGGTCGAACGACTCGCCCCGCACCGGGGCGAAGAGGTTGCCGCGCAGCACCCGGAGGCGTACCCCGGCCCGCGCCGCGTTCAGCCGGGCGGCCCACACGGCACGCCGTGACACGTCCACCGCCGTGACCCGGCAGCCCCGCCGGGCCGCCGCCAGCGCCAGGGCGCCCGTGCCCGTGCCCACGTCCAGAACGGCCGCACCCGGCGGCAGCGACTCGTCGGCCAGGGCCCCGGTCAGCAGGGTGGTGTCCTCCTGAGGGGCGTAGACGCCCGGTAGCACCATGAAGTTCACGTCAACCCACGTACCCCGGCGGTCACGGAGTATGGGAGGCTCCGCAGGGCTCGCGGGACTCGTCCGCCGGAGGGGTGCGCAGGGACGAGCGGCCGGCGCGCCAGTCGGCGAGCAGCCGGTCGGCGAAGCGGTCCTCCAGGAAGCCGGTGGCGTCGATGCCGAAGGCGACGTCCGCCGCGAGGTGCGGCTCCTGCTCCAGCAGCCCCTCGATCACCTCGTGCCGGACGATCTGCTCGTGCACCGCGTCGGCCTCGACGTGCTCGTCGTAGAAGTGCTCGGCGGCGGGCCCGGCACCGGTGCGGCGCATCGCCTCGGCGAGCCGCCGGGAGCCGGGCGACGAGGTGATCTCGACGGCCGCGAAGTGACCGACCAGGGCGCCGCGCAACGCCCGGTGCAGGCCGAACAGGGACATCATGTTCACCGTGGCCAGGCACTCGGCCGAGGCCGCGTCGAGATGACGTCCGTACGCCGTGTCCAGCCCCAGGTCGCTCATCAGGTCGGCGAACAGCCGGGCGTGCACCCGGTCGGCGCGGCCGCCGCCGTACTCGTCGAACTCCACCGCCGCCATCGCCGCCTTCGCGCGGCCCCACAGCCGCGGCAGCACCCACGCGTGCGGGTCGGCCTCCTTGAGGTGGTACAGGGAACGCTGGGCCGCGTACTCCCGCAGGTGCCACAACTCGCCCTCGTCCCGCAGGAAGTGGCTCACGCCCTCGCCGTCGACGGGCTCGACCAGCAGCGCCCCGATCGCGTCCGCCACGCTGTCGTGGACCGGTGTGTCGGCGCGCAGCGCGGACAGGAAGCGGTCCTCCAGCGCCGCCCGGACGCGCAGCAGACCGGGGTCCCACTCCAGGCCGGGGGACACGCCGGCGAAACCGCGGTAGTGCAGCTCGTAGCACTGGTACAGGGCGAGCTGGAGGTCGTCGCCGTACGGTGCCGCCGCGGCGGCGTCCTCGGGGCGGGGGAGCGGGCCCGTGCCGAGCAGATACGAGCCGACGGCCGCGGAGAGCGGGCCCCGGGCCGTCGGCAGCTGTGGTTCTTCGCGGACGTTCTCCATGCGACGCGGGTACCCGGCCGGCGCCGTCGCATCCGTGCCGTGCCGGGCTCCCGCGGCGCAGCCCTACTCCTTGCCGGACTCCTCCTGAGCCTCGAGGTTCGGGGAGGTGGCGTCGCCCGCCTCGCCCCGGTGCCGCCGCTCCTCCGCGGACTCCGGGTCGCGGGTCTCGGCCTCCTCGATCTCGCGCATGACCTCCTCGATGGCCGTCTCGGGCTGCTGGTGGTCGCGGTCGCCGTCGTGGGACACGAAGCGCTCCTCTTCTCGTTCTCGTTCGGCTCGGTGCGGTCGTCGGCCCCGTCGCCGGGGCCCGTGGTGGTGTCAGTCCGCCGTGGCCGCGATGCGCAGCGGCACCGGGCCGGGGGCGGCGGGCTCGTCGTCGGCGCGGACGGTCTCCGCCCACCAGGACGGGCCGTCCTCGATGTGGCGCAGCAGGATGCCCTCGCGGATCGCCCAGGGGCACAGCGTCACCGACTCCAGTCCGGTCAGCTTCATCGCCGTGTGCCCGACCACCGCGCCCGCCAGGCTCTGCGCGGCCCGCGGCGCGGAGATGCCGGGCAGGCGGGCCCGTTCGGCCGCGGGCAGGACGGCCAGCCGGCCGACCGCCTGCTTGAGGTCCGCGCAGGTCATCCGCCGTTCCACGAAGGGTCCGTGGCGTCCCGGCAGCGCCCCGCACAGCCGACCGAGCTGCTGGAACGTCCGTGAGGTCGCCACCGCCGTGCGCGGCCCCTCCCAGCGGATCCGGGCCGCGACGTCCCGCAGCTGGTGGCGGACCCCGCGGCGCAGCGCCCGCAGCTGCTCCGGGTCCGGCACGTCCTGGCCGCCGGCGAGGAACTCGTGGGTCAGCCGCCCGGCCCCCAGCGGCAGCGAGGCCACGAAGTCGGGCAGCCGGCCACGACCGAAGGCGACCTCCAGCGAGCCGCCGCCGATGTCCAGCAGGGCGAGCGGGCCCGACCGCCAGCCCATCCAGCGCCGTGCCCCGAGGAACGCCAGCTCGGCCTCCACCTCGCCCGGCAGGGTGCACAGACCGACCCCGGTGCGCTCCCGGACGGTGCGCAGCACCTCCCGGCGGTTCGGCGCGGTACGCACCACGGCGGTCGCGAAGGCCAGCGGGTCGGCCGCACCCCACCGGGCCGCCGTCCGGCTCGCGTCGTCGACCGCCGCCACCAGCCGTTCCACGGCCTCCTCGGGGACCGGGGCGCCCGGCGGGACCTGCTCGGACAGCCGCAGGCGCCACTTCGCCGTGTGGACCGGCAGCGGAACACCACCTTCCGCGTCCGCCACCACGAGCCGTACGGTCTTCGACCCGACATCCACCACGCTGATTCGCATGACAGCGCAGGTACCCACTTGCGCGCCGGTCCAACTGCGCCCCGGCCGGGCATCGCCGGACGCTGTTGGTTAATTCGGGGCCCGCGTGACGTCGGTCTCCCAGACCCGGTTGTGGTCTTGGAGACCGACGTTGCTGTAGGGGGAGATTGTCGATGTCGTTGCGGCCGGTGGCGCCAAGGGAGGTCCCCGAAGAGACCGCGCGGGTGGCGAAGGCTGCCTTTCCCAAGGGCAGCCTGGCGATCCGGGTCCGGGACGAGCTGGGCCCGCTGTTCACCGACGACCAGTTCACCGACCTGTTTCCATCACGGGGCAAGCCCGCCTGGTCGCCGGGGCGGCTGGCTGTGGTGCTGGTGCTGCAGTTCGTGGAGGGGCTCACCGACCGGCAGGCCGCCGAGGCGGTGCGGGCAAGGATCGACTTCAAGTACGCGCTCGGTCTGGAGCTGACCGATCCCGGCTTCGACTTCTCGGTGCTGTCGGAGTTCCGCGACCGCATCATCGAGGCAGATGCCGGGCGGCGGGTGCTGGACGGCATCCTGGATGCGGCCCGGGACAGGGGGTTACTGGTCGGCGGCGGGAGAGCACGGACCGACTCCACTCACGTGCTGTCGGCGGCGCGGGAGCTGCGCTGGCTGGAGATGGTGGCGGAGGCTTTGCGCGCCGCGCTGCACGCGCTGGCCCTGACCGCTCCTGAGTGGCTGGACCAGATCGCTGAGCCGGACTGGTTCAGGCACTACGCCACCCGGGCCGAGGACTCGCGTTTCCCCAAGGCCCGCTCGAAGCGGGAGGAGATCGGCCGGCGGATCGGCGCCGACGGCATGCGGCTGCTCCAGGCGGTGACCTCGCCCAATGCGCCGTGTCATCTGCGTGCTCTGCCGCAGGTGGAGGTCCTGCGGCGGATCTGGGTCCAGCACTTCCACCTGGTCGAAGGCGAGGTGCAGCGCCGGGCCCCAAAAGACCGCCCGCCGGGCACACAACGCCTGGTCACCCCCTATGACACCGAGACTCGCACCGGCTCCAAGCGTGACCTGGACTGGGACGGCTACAAGGTCCATCTCACCGAGACGTGCGGCCCCGACGTCCTGCACCTGATCACGAATGTGGTCACCACCGCCGCCGCGGTCAATGACGACCGCATGGCCGCTGCGGTCCATGCCGGGCTCGCCCGGCGGGAACTGCTGCCCGAGGAGCACTGGGTCGACACCGGCTACGCCAACAGCCCCGCCATGGTCGCAGCCCGCCGCGACTACGGCGTCGAGCTGCACGGCCCGCTTCAGCCGGTCAACAGTGTCCAGTCCGCGCGCGGTGACGGATCCTGGGGCCAGGACGCCTTCACCATCGACTGGGACAACCAGCGAGCCACCTGCCCGAACGGCCGCACCAGCAAAGCCTGGGCCGTGCACAGCTCACAGCGGCGCATGCCCGTCATCCGGGTCGCCTTCTCGGTGCTGGACTGCCGTCCCTGTCCCCGCCGCAGCGACTGCCTCAGCACCCCGACGGCCCAGCGCCGACAGCTCACCCTGCGGCCACGCGAAGAGTACGACACCCTCCAGCAGGCTCGTGCCCTGCAAAAGACCGATGGGTGGAAAGAGCGCTACAAGATCCGAGCCGGCGTCGAGGGCACCATTGCCCAAGGCGTCCAACGCTGCGGCCTGCGCAGATCCCGCTACCGCGGCCTGGCGAAGACCAGCCTCCAGCACCAGCTCACGGGCGCCGCGATCAACCTCGCCCGCATCGACGCCCACCTCACGCAGACGCCTCGGGCCCACACCCGCGTCTCACACTTCGCGGCACTTCTGCCGATCGAGCAGTGAGCCCTGAATAGGGCGGCCGATATCGGACGGCCAACTGGGCCTGACACGCGCCACGAAGTCCGCGAAGTCCTCCCGCAGATACCGCGGATCAGACGGCTTCAGCCGGACCTGCTGACGGCTGTCCGCCCACCAGACCTCAAAATCAGCGACCGTGCCTTCGGCGGGCCAGCGTTCCTCCCGCTCCGGCAACAGCAGGACGTCGACGAAGCCACCGACGTCCAATCCGATGTCCACGAAGATCCCGATTGTCCCAGGTCTGGGCACCTTCACGACAGTGCCCCGGAAGACCTGGCCGAAGCACAGATACCCCCGGATCCGCTCCCACTCCGCATCCGTAACCACGGAACGCATCTTGGCAGCCACGCCGCACGCGGATCAGCCCGATCCCGGAGTGAGCGCGGGCTCACACCAAGATCGGGCTGAATTCGCCAACAGCGTCCGGGCATCGCCGGCCGGGGCGCAGTTGGACCGGGGCCTCAGGCCAGCTGCCGCCGTACCAGCTCGTGCAGTCGGCCGCCGGTGTCCGCCAGCAGCTCGGCCGGCGGGCCCTGCTGGGCGATCTTCCCGTCCTCCATCACGATCACGCGGTCGGCGTCCAGCACCGTGGTCAGACGGTGCGCGATGACGATCCGGGTGGCGTTCAGCGCCTTGGTCGACTCGATCACCGTGCGCTGCGTCTCGTTGTCCAGGGCGCTGGTCGCCTCGTCGAAGAAGAGGACGCGCGGTCGGCGGATCAGCGCCTGCGCGATCATCAGCCGCTGCCGCTGGCCCCCGGAGACCGCCCCGCTGCCCGAGACGATGGTGTGCAGGCCCATCGGCATCCGCCTGATGTCCTCGGCGAGCCCCGCCAGCTCGGCCGCCGCCATCGCCTCTTCCGGCGTGTACGGCTCGGTGCCGCAGATGACGTCCAGGATCGAGCCGGTGAACGGCTGCGCGTGCTGGAGCACCACCCCGCACTGACGGCGCACCGCCGACCGGTCGAGCGCGGCCAGGTCCTGGCCGTCGTACAGGACGCTGCCCGACAGCGGACGGTCGAAGCCGATGAGCAGCCTCAGCAGGGTCGACTTGCCGCAGCCGCTGGGCCCGACGATCGCCACGAACTCGCCCGGCCGCACCGCGAACGACACGTCGTCCAGCACCAGCGGCCCGTCGTCGGTGTACCGGAACGACAGCCGCCGCGCCTCGATCGCCCCGGACAGCGGTCCCGGCCGGGTGCTCGCGGTGCGCACCTCGGGCGCCGCCTCCAGCACCGGCTTGATCTCCTCGAACAACGGCAGCGCCGCCACCGCCGACACGAAGGCGCCGGTCAGCTGGGTCACCGAGGTCAGCAGCATCGTCACCGAGGTGTTGAAGGTGAGGAACGCCGCCGCCGACATCGAACCGCGCGCCGGGCCGGCCAGCAGCATGAACATCAGCAGCGTGCACAGCGGCAGGTACACCGCGCCGAGCACCGCGTTCAGGTTCTTGACGCGCCCCGCCCGCTGCTGGAGCTCACGGCTGCGCGCGAACCGCTCCGCCCAGGCCGCGTAGGCGTAGTTCTCGGCCGCCGCGACCCGCAGCTTGGGCAGTCCGCGCAGGGTCTGGAAGGCCTGGTTGTTCAGCTTGTTGGTGAGCTTGACCAGCCGCCGCTGCCAGCGCACCTGCCACAGCCCGAGCCCCAGGAACACGCCGGTGACGACCACCAGCATGCCCATCGCCGCGAGCGCCATCGGCACGCTGTACCAGAGCAGCAGCCCCAGGTTCACGGCCCCGACGGTCACCGACTGGACCACCGTCGGTCCGACCCCCGCGAGCAGCCTGCGGATCGCGCTGACACCCATGGCCGCGCTCGCCAGCTCACCCGTGGAGCGCTCGGTGAAGAACTTCGTCGGCAACCGCAGCAGCCTGTCCCACACGGCCGGCTGGAGGGTCGCCTCGATCCGGCCCTCCAGCCGCAGGATCGTGAGGTTCTGCAACAGCGTGAACGCCGCCGCGACGACACTGCTCAGCATCACCGCGAGACACACCTGCACGATCAGCCCGGTCTGCGCCCTCGGCACGAACTCGCCGAGCACCTTGCCGGTGGCGACCGGCACCAGCGCGCCGATCGCCACCGTCACCAGTCCCGCGAGCAGCAGCCCCGTCAGGTCACCGCGCGTGCCCCGCAGACAGAACCGCAGCAGCCCCAGCGGACCGAGCCGGCGCTCGGGCAGCGGCCGGTAGAACATCACCGCGCGCGGCTCGAACTCCTCGGCGTTGGCCTTCTCGACCGGCGTCTCCCGGCCGGTCGCCGGATGCACGGCCACATAGCCGCCGCGCCGCCACAGCAGCGCCACCGGCGCGCCCGACAGGGCCCGGTGACCGACCAGCGGCCCGACGTCGTCCCGCCACCAGCGGCCGTCCAGCCGTACCGCCCGGGTGCGGACCCGGGAGGCGAGGGCGATCCGCTCCACCGGGTCGAGCCGGTCGCTCTCGGTGCCGTTGCGCGCGGGTTCGGCCAGGGTGATCCCGGCCGCGCGGGCGACCAGCTCGCAGGCCGCGTAGGTGGCGTCGGCGTCGGCGGCCGTCACCCGCTTCCCCGGCCGCCGGCCGATGGAGGCCAGCAGGGTCCGGTCGGCCTGGGCGCGAACCGCCTCACCGGCCTTGATGCCGGCCGCCGTGCGCGTCTCGTGCGTGCGCTCCAGCTGCTCGATCCAGCGGTCCAGGGCGGTCAGCAGCCGGTACTGCTGGTCGACCATGCTCTGCCACAGCGCGGGGTCCATCAGCAGGTCGCCGGCCGCCTCGTCGCCGTACACCGCCCCGTACTGCACGCTGCCGGGCGGCACCTGCATCCAGAAGACGTCGTCGTCCGTGGGCGCCGCCGCCCGCTCCGAGGCCATCGGCGCCTGGAAGAGGACGGACAGACCGCGTCCGACGCCCAGGGCGAGGGCGTACTCCAGCGGGCTCGTCGCCGGCGGCACGTACTGGGGGTTGCCGTACTCGTCGTACGACCAGGTCTGGGTGGGCGCCGGCCGGTACAGCTCGCGCAGCCCGACGCGGTGCACCACGCAGTCCCGCAGCGGACGGGCGACCAGCGTGTGCCGGGGGCCGGTCACCGGCCCGAGCAGCACCGAGCCCGCCTCCAGACGGCCCAGGTGGTGCCAGTGGCCCTGCTGCCCCGCGTCCACCGCGAACAGGTCCACCGCGCCGGACACCACCAGCCAGAGCACCTGCGGGCCCTCCAGGTCGAGGCGGTTGAACCCGGCGCAGTCGACGCGCGTGCCCAGGGAACCGAGCGCGCCGAGGACGAGATCGCCCTGCCCTTCGTGCACCGTCGTCATCTCACCGCTCCCCGACCAGCGCCGCGTACGCGCCGCCGCGCGCCACCAGTTCCTCGTGCCGCCCGCGCTCCACGACCGTGCCGTGCTCCAGGACGACGATCTCGTCGCTGTCCCGCACGGTGCTCAGCCGGTGCGCGATCACCACGCACGCACAGCCACGCCGGCGCAGGTTGTCCATCACCACCAGCTCGGTCTCCGCGTCCAGCGCGCTGGTCACCTCGTCCAGGACCAGGATGCTGGGCCTGCGCACCAGCGCCCGCGCGATCTCCAGGCGCTGGCGCTGCCCGCCGGAGAAGTTGCGGCCGTCCTGCTCGACCCTGCTGTGGATGCCGCCCGGACGGCGCATCACGACGTCGTACAGCGCGGCGTCCCTGAGCGCCTCCACCACGGCGTCGTCCGGGATCGAGGGGTCCCACAGCGCCACGTTGTCGCGCACCGAGCCCTCGAACAGGAACACGTCCTGGTCGACGAAGGAGACGGAGGACGCCAGCGCCCCGCGCGGAATGTCCTCCAGGCGCTGCCCGTCGATGCGGATCACGCCCTCCCACGGGGTGTACAGACCCGAGATCAGCCGGGACACCGTGGACTTGCCGCTGCCCGAACCGCCGACCAGCGCCACCTGCCGCCCCGGCCCGACGCTCAGGTCGAAACCGGTCAGCAACGGCTTGTCGAGGGGGCTGTAGCCGAACGAGACGTTCTCCAGCTCGACATGGCCGTGCAGCCGGCGCGTGGAATCGCCGCCGCCGGGCCGGCCGTAGAGCGGGTCGGCCCGGAAGTTCTCCACGTCCTTCAGCCGGGCCACGTCGGCCGCGAAGTCCTGGATGCGGCCCGCGACGCCGTTCAGCCGGGTCAGCGGGGCCGTGAAGCGGGTGACCAGCGCCTGGAAGGCGACCAGCAGACCGACCGAGATGTGGCCCTCCACCGCCCGCATGCCGCCGATCCACAGGATCAGCGCGCTGTTGAACGTGGCGAGCGTCGGCGCGACCACACCCAGCCAGGCACTCGGCACCCCGAGCCGCTGCTGCTCCTCCAGCGTGGTGGCGTGCTGCCCGGCCCACTTGCGGAAGTAGCCGTCCTCACCGCCGGTCGCCTTCATCGTCTCGATCAGCTGCAGACCGGTGTACGCCGTGTTGGTCAACCGGGCCGTGTCCGCCCGCAGCTTCGCCGTGCGCGTCGCGCGCAGCCTGACGACGACGCGCATCGCGACGACGTTCAGCAGCGCCACGCCGATGCCGACGAACGTGAGCTGGGGGTCGTACGTGTACAGCAGCACGGCGTACAGCACGACCACGATCGCGTCGACGCCCGCCGCCGCGAGGTCGCGGGCCAGGGTCTCGGCGACGGCGTCGTTGGACTGCAGGCGCTGCACCAGGTCGGCCGGGCTGCGCTGCGAGAAGAACGTCACCGGCAGCCGCAGCAGATGCCGCAGGAAACGGGCGCTGGACAGGGTGGAGGAGATGATGCGGCCGTGCAGCAGGTTCGCCTGTTGGAGCCAGGTCAGCACCACCGTGAGCAGGACACAGGCGCCCATCGACGCGAACAGCACGCCCAGCAGCGAGGTCTGGCCGCCGATCAGGAACGTGTCGATGTAGGTGCGGCTGAGCGCGGGCACCGCCGCGCCCACCGCCACCAGCAGCAGACTCGCCAGCACGGCGGCGGGCAGCGTGCCCGCGGTGCCGCGCAGCCGGGCCGGCATCGCGCCGAGCACCCCCGGCCTGCGACCGCCCCGGGCGAAGTCCTCGCCGGGCTCCATGGTCAGCACGACCCCGGTGAAGCTGCCGTCGAAGTCCTCCAGGGACACGAAGCGGCGGCCCTTGCCCGGATCGTTGACGAACACCCCGCGCCGGCCGAAGCGCCGGCCCATGCCGTCGTAGACGACGTAGTGGTTGAACTCCCAGAACAGGATGGCCGGCGCCGTCACCTCGGCGAGGGCGGCCAGGTCCATCTGCATGCCCTTGGCGGTGAGGCCGTAACCGCGTGCGGCCTTCAGCAGGTTGCTGGCGCGCGAGCCGTCGCGGGAGACGCCGCAGGCGATGCGCAGCTCCTCCAGCGGGACGTGCCGGCCGTAGTGGGCGAGCACCATCGCGAGGGATGCGGCGCCGCACTCCACGGCCTCCATCTGGAGCACGGTGGGTGTACGGACGGTCTTCGCCCGGCTCCTGGGCACCTTGCGTCTCGGCGGGGCGGCACGGCGTCTGCCCCGGGTGTCGGTCGCGGTGGTCACGGCAGCAGCCAATCGACGGGACGCTGCCCGGCGAGCCGGATGGAGCCCGTGGCCGGCGTCATGGAGGTCAGGTCGTACGGCGGTCCACCCGCGGACGACCACGCGTAGCCGCTCTTCGTGGACTTCGAGGTGTCCAGGCGGACCGTCACGGCCACCGGCCTGCCGTCCTTCGTGAACTGCTCGCCGAGCCGGACGTCCCCGAGGAACGCGCCGATCGACTGTGCCGACTGGACCGAGCGGTC
Organism: Streptomyces sp. NPDC093586; assembly: GCF_044764905.1. NCBI lineage: Bacteria > Bacillati > Actinomycetota > Actinomycetes > Kitasatosporales > Streptomycetaceae > Streptomyces > Streptomyces sp. NPDC093586. The sequence continues at coordinate 35,511 of NZ_JBIWJA010000016.1, forward strand.
CACCGACTTCACATGGCCGCGCAGCACGCCGTACTCCTGGGCCGGCACCGACGGGACGGTCAGGTCGACCGGGGCGTTCACGGGAATGGCGGCGGCGTTCTCGGCGGGGACGTAGAGGGTGGCGTAGAGCGGGTCGTCGGCGTGGGCGACCTTCTCGATCGACGCCACGTCCGCGCCCGTCCGGATGATCTGGCCGACGGTGGCGGCGAGCGCGCTGACGCGGCCCGCGTCGAGCGAGCGGACGACGGCGTCGCCCTCGGCGGTACGGACCTTCAGCACCGGCGAACCGGCGGCCAGCCGTTCGCCCTGCCGGGCGAGAACCGCGGTGACCTGGCCGGAGACCGGGCTCTGCAGGAGGTAACTGCCCTGCCCGTGGGTGAGGACCGCGGGCGCGCCGACCGTGGAGGCCACCGAGCCGGTCACCGCCCACACGGACGCGGCGGCCATCGCGACGACGGTCACGGACAGCACCAGCCAGCCCTGCGGGCGGGCGAAACGCACCGGGAGGTCGAGCTCCTCAGGTGACTGGAGTTTGGCGAGGGCCTGTTGGCGGAACTGCACGTCGGACGTATCCCAGGAGATCGCTAAGAAGCCGTCGGAGAACGGCCGGGAAGTCCCGGAGCCGGGACACGGCTCCGGGACTCAGCGGCACGAGGGCGCGATCAGAGACCGGCGACCAGGCCCGTGACCGGGGCCGTGTTCAGACCGGTGACACCCTCGACGGTGCCGACGGCGGTGTTGAGCAGACCCGAGACCGGGGCGACGCCGTCCACCAGACCGGTGACGGTGCCGACGGCGTTCACGTTCAGGCCACCGGAGACGTTGTCGAGCTCGGCGTCGGAGATCTCGACGGTCTCGACCTGGGGGGTGGAGTTCATGATGGAACTTCCCTTCGTATAGCCAATTCACAAGGGGGAGCGGCCCCCTCTGGGGACAGACGACGGCCGCGGCCACGGGCGGCCGGGCGCCCTTTTTCCGGAGCCCTCCGCGGCCCCCGCGGTGCGATGGATCAAAGCACGCGTCAGGCCGGCCCTTCCAATCAATCACCGCTCCCACCTGGACACTTGCGGCACCAGGGCGCTCAACCGTGCAGGAGTGCGCACGCCTTCGCGGCGACTTCTTCACACCGGGCGCGGCATCGGACCGTGCGACCCCTTGCCCGCGCCGCCGCGAATCCGGCACTCCCGTCCCAAAGGCGTGCGCGACACCCGGTGATTGTGGAGAACGGCCAGTTGGAGTGACCAGGTTGGGCGGTCGGTGTGCAGATTCACTGAAGCCGGGATTCCGCTCCACGGCGGTGACGGAGAGCGCCGGAACGGACGCGGAGAGTGTCGAGCGGCCGGTACGGCCCGTGTGTACCGACGGCCGTCCGGGAACCCCCGGGCAGCCGCCGTCCGACGGCTGCCCGGGGGTTCCCGTCCCAGGAGGTCGAGCAGGTCGGGCCACCGGCGAATCCCGGAGCCCGGGGCCGCGACGGCGGCAGGCGCGGTGGTGGCACTCGGCACGGACGCCGCCGACGGCACGGGGGGACTGCGGGCGCACACGACAGCACGGGTGCCGGCCGTGCCGACGGCTCCGGCCCGACGCGGACCCGCTGACCCCGACCGCTGTGCCGGCCCCTGCCTCCTCGCGGACACGCGGACCGGTCCGGTACCTCCGTCGGGAGGGCCGGGCCGGTCTACGTCCCGGCGTGCGGGCCATCGCCTGCGCGGAGCGGGCCCGTTCACCACCGTGCCGCGGGCGGTGCGTCCGTACCCCACAGGGGCGGCGCCGCGTCCCCGCGGACCCGGCCGCGGCGCACCGGGCGTCATTCCCGTACCCGGGACCGCAGGTAACCCCTTCACAGGGGCTGCGCGGCCGTCCCGTACGCGCTGTAATGGCGACGTGGTCAGTGAGGGCGCCGCGGAACGCGGGACGAGGACGCCGCGTGCCGGGGATGCCCTGAAGGCGGTCGCCACCCTCCCGGACCGGAGGGAACGACTGCGTCGCGTCCTGGAACAGGCGCTCGTGTTCGGCGGGGCGTCCTTCGCCGCCGTCTACGCGCCCGGCGAGGACCGCGAGCTGCTCTGCCTCGCCGAGTCGGTGGGTGTGCCGAGGACGCTGTACGGCGTGCGCGACAGCTACCCCGCGGCCGGCGGCTCCCCGGTCGCCGAAGCCCGGCGGGCCGGGGCGCCGGTGTGGCTCGGCCCCGAGGAGTTCGCCGGGTCCGCCGAGTCGCGGCGCGTCCCGTCCAGCGGCTTCTCCCTCGCCGCCCTGCCCGTGCCCGGCGACGGCGGCTGTCTCCTCGCCCTGACCGAACGCCCCGAGGGCTTCGGTCCCGAGGACCGGACCTGCCTGGAACTGGTCGCCGAGGCCGTCGTCGGCCCCACCCCGCCCGCGGCCGCCGAGAGCCGGGAACTGCGGCCGGACGCGTTCCGCCTGGCCATGGACACCGGCCGGGTCGAGGTCGGCGCCGACATCCTGCGACTGTTCGCCCTCGCCCCGGGCGACTTCGACGGCAAGGTCGAGACACTGCTCGGACTGACCGTGCCCGAGGACCTGCCCTCCCTGATGTCCGTGGTCGAGGCCGACCACATGTCCATCGGCGACCGGGAACTGGAGTTCCGGGCGCTGCAGCCCACCGGCCCGCCGAAGTGGCTGCGACTGCGCGGACGCCTGCTGCCGGGCGGCGACGGACGGCCGGCCCGTCTCGCCGGCACCGTCGCCGACGCCTCCGCCCTGCGCCCCGACGTGACCGACGTCGCCCGCGTCCAGCGCCTGGCCGCCGCCCTGGCCACCGCGGGCACCGTCCGCGACGTCAGTCAGGCCGTGGTCGCCGCCCTGCGCAGACCGCTGCGCGCCGACCGGATCGCCCTGGCCGAGCTGGAGAACGACCGTCTCGTCGTCACCGTCCTCGACCCGCCCGAACCGGAGTCGTGGCCCGAGCTGTGGCGGCTGGAGTGGCGCACCGAGTGGCCCGACGCCCCCGTGCGCGCCATGCCCACCCTCGCCTCGGCGCTGCGCGAGGGCCGCGCCCGGATCTGGCCCGCGGGCACCGCGCTGGAACCGGCGCTCGCCGACGTCGGCCCCGGCGGTCTGGCCGTCCTGCCGCTGCCGGCCGCGGGCCGCACGGCCGGTGTCTGCCTGATCGGCTGGGACTCCCCGCACGACTTCGGCCCCGACGAGCGCGCCCTGCTCACCGCCTCCGCCGGCCTCGCCGGGCAGGCCCTGATGCGCGCCCACGCCTTCGACGCCGAGCACGAACTCGTCGGCATGCTCCAACGCCAGCTGCTCCCGCGCCGTCTGCCGGAACTGCCCGGCGCGGTCGCCGTCGCCCGCTACCTGCCCAGCACGGCCGGGCTGGAGCTCGGCGGCGACTGGTACGACGTGATCCCGCTGCCCGACCACCACGTCGCCCTCGTCATCGGCGACGTCCAGGGCCACAGCGCCGCCGCCGCCACCCTCATGGGCCAGATGCGCACCGCCCTGCGCGCCTACGCCGTCGAGGGCCACCCGCCCGACGTGGTCGTCTCCCGGGCCAACCGGCTCCTCACCGACATGGGCACCGACCTCTTCGCCACCTGCGTCTACGTCGACCTCGACATGGAGGAGGGCTCCGCCTGGTGCGTCCGCGCGGGACACCTGCCGCCGGTGCTGCGCCACCCCGACGGCACCACGGAGATCGCGGAGGCGGAGGGCGGCCCGCCGCTCGGCGTGGTGGCGCAGGCCGACTTCCCGATGAGCCCGCTCCGGCTGCGCCCCGGCACCCTGATCGCCCTCACCACGGACGGGCTCGTGGAGTCCGCCGACGCCGACATCGACGAGGGCATGGACCACTTCGCGCACGCGCTGGCCGTGTCCGACCCCGCCCGCCTCGGTCTCGTCGCCGACGCCCTGCTCGGCAACGCCCCCCGCAGCGACGACGTCGCCCTGCTGCTGGTGCGTTACGACGGCATGGAGACGCGTCCGCTGCGCGAGACCTGGACGGTGTGGCGGCTGCCCGAGGCCGTCCGGCACGCCCGTCGATTCACCCGCCGCACCCTGCGCTCGTGGGACGTCCCGGTGGCCGACATCGACGCCGTGCTCCTCGTCGTCTCCGAACTGGTCACCAACGCCCTCGTGCACACCGACGGCCATGTCCGTCTCGACCTCACCCTGGTGGGCGGCCGGCTGCGCGTCGCGGTCGCCGACGCGTCGCCGCGTACGCCCGTCAAACCGACCAGCATCGGCTGGGAGGCCACGGGCGGACGCGGCATCCTGCTGGTCGAGGCGGTGTCGGCCACGTGGGGGACGCTGCCGGTCAGCGGCGGCAAGCAGGTGTGGAGCGAGATCACGCTGGGCCGGTGAGACCGCCGGGCCCATCGGCCGAACACCACCCCGTGCCCAGCCGAAATCGGACGGATCGCCGCCGTCCCACCGGGTACCCGGCCGCCGAGACCGACAGCGATTCCACGAGGGAGGACGCCATGACCCAGCACGTCCGCGACATCATGACCGCCGATCCGGTGACCGTCGAGCCGCAGACCTCGGTCACCGAGGTGGCCCGCATCATGCGCGACCAGGACCTCGGAGCCGTCCTGGTGACGGAGGGCGACCGGCTGCGCGGACTGGTCACCGACCGGGACCTGGTGATCCGCTCCGTCGCGGAGGGCGGCGACCTGGACCGGACCACCGTGGCCGGCGCGTGCAGCGACGACCTGGTGACCGTCGGCCCCGACGACGAACTGGACCGTGCGATCCGGCTGATGCGCGAACACGCCGTACGCCGTGTCCCGGTCGTCGACGACGGACACCCCGTGGGCATCGTCGCCCTGGGCGACCTGGCCATGGAGCGTGATCCCGGCTCGGCGCTGGGCGACATCAGCGTGGCCCGGCCCAACACGTGAGGACGGCACGCGTCCGTTTCACCGGTGCGCGCCCGGGGACCCGCAGGGCAACGGCACCGGCCACAGAAGGAAGAGGATGATGCCCCGTGAGAGCGGACACCAGCGAGAAACCCGCTGTCCGCCGCCTGGAGACGGGCTGGTCGCAGGCCCGCCGCCTGCGGAGCAAGGGTGCTCTGCGCACCTGGGTACCGGCCGTCGAGGACGGTGACACCCCGCGCGCGCCGCAGACGGGTCAGGAGTCGAACATCGTCCGGGGTGAGGACTGACCGCACCCCGCGACCGAGATCGTCGAGCGCCGGCCTTCGTGCCGGCGCGACCCGTGTCCGTGCCCGCCGCCCCGTACCCAGGCTGGAGCCGTGCGCCTGCTGCTCATGTCCGACACCCACGTGCCCAAGCGGGCCAGGGGACTGCCCGCGTCCCTGCTGGCGGAGATCCCGCGCGCCGACGTCGTCCTGCACGCGGGGGACTGGGTCGACACGGACACGCTCGACCTGCTGCAGGAACGCAGCCGACGACTCGTCGCGGTGTACGGCAACAACGACGGACCCGGCCTGCGCGCCCGGCTGCCCGAGGTGGCCCGCGCCGACCTCGGGGGCCTGCGTTTCGGCGTCGTCCACGAGACGGGCGCCGCCAAGGGCCGGGAGGCACGCTGTGCCGCCCGTTTCCCCGACCTCGACGTGCTGGTCTTCGGACACAGCCACATCCCCTGGGACACGACGGCGAGCACCGGTCTGCGGCTGCTCAACCCCGGCTCCCCGACCGACCGGCGCCGCCAGCCGTACTGCACGTACATGACCGCCACGGCCGCCGACGGCCGCCTGGGGGACGTGGAACTGCACCGCCTGCCGCGGCGCTAGCCGGCTTCGCGGGGCAGGGGAGCTCGCGGGACACGGCAACAGGGACGGGCAGCGCCCATGAGGGCGCTGCCCGTTACGTGCCGGGTCGCTCCGTGTCGGGGGAAGCGGCCCGGGCGCTACGAGTGTGCGCTGTCACGGACCTCCTTCCGTCAGGAGTACTGCCGAGGACATGCATGCCTCATCCGATGCCGGGCGACTACCCCTCTGCGCGCGGCTCACACACGAACCGGCGGACATCTTCTGCGCGGGCCGCGCACCGCGGGCCGCGCACCGGGTCAGCCGGTCGTCGGCCCGGCCCAGTCGACCGTGACATGGCCGAGCCGGACGCGCTGCGGGTGGTCGCCGACCGGGACGGAGACCGACTTCTCGCCGGTCGCGAAGTCGATGGCGGTGACCCGGTCGGCGCCGCTCTCGGAGACCACGCAGTGGGTGCCGTCGCCGCTGACCGTGGCCCAGTAGGGCTTGACGGCCGTGACCAGCGGCCCCTCCTTCAGCGTCGTACGGTCGACGACCGTCGCGTAGTCGTCCATCGTGCCCGCCACGCAGATCCTGGCGCCGTCCGGGCTCATGGACAGGCCGTGGTGCCGCGAGTCGTTGACCCAGGTGGTGCGGTCCTCGCTGGTGGCGGGGTTCTTCGGCAGGGTCTTGGTCCGGGTGATCCGGTCGGTGGCGAGGTCGTACTCGAAGAAGCCGTTGAAGAAGGAGACCTGGAAGTACAGCGTGGACTCGTCGGGTGAGAACACGGCGGGCCGCACGGCGTCGGAGTGGTCGCCGAGACCGATCGCGTCGAGACGCTCGCGCATGTCGATGACCTTGACCTGCCGGAACGTCGTCGCGTCCACGACGGTGATGCGCCGGTCGCCCTTCGTCCAGTCCAGCCAGGGGGCGTCGAGCGCGGTGTTGACGTCACCGATGGACATGTTCCAGAGGTACTTGCCGTCCTTGGTGAAGATGTTCTCGTGCGGCTTGTCCCCCGTGCGGAAGGACCCGAGCTGCCGGCCCGTGCCGATGTCCAGCACGTGCACGGTGTTGGACGTGGACGCCGACACCGCGACACGGGTGCCGTCCGGTGAGAGGGCCATGTGGTCGGCGCGGTATCCCGAGACGGGAAAACGCCAGTTGAGCTGCCCGGTGGCGAGGTCGATGGACACGACGTCCGCGAAGCTCGGCCGGGAGACGACGAGCGACCTCCCGTCCGGCGTCGAGTACATGTCGTCGACGAACTGGTCGTGTCCCTCGCCGACGCTGTTGCGGATGGCCTGGAAGTAGATCCACCGGATCGGGTCGGCGTTGATCTCGGCCATCCGTTGCTTCTTGTCCGGGACGACGCCGATCCGGCCGATCTTCGCGAAGTCGCCGGTGGATCCGATCACGTCGGCGGTGCCGTCCCAGTTGTTGCCGACGAACATCACCTCGCGCAGTGCGGCGGGGGCGTCCGGGGACGCGGTCGCGGTCGCGGGGGCGGCGACGGTGAGGGCGAGGGCGGCGGCCACGGAGCAAAGGTGCCTGGGTCTGCGGACAGGCATGCTGTTCTCTCCTCTGGTGGTGAGGGGGAGGCGCACGGATACGGAGTACCTGGACAGAGGGTGTTACCCAGGGGAACTTACTGAAAAGTAAGGAAGAGGCGGCGTCTCCACAAGACCGCATGCGCGACAAAAAGCGGCCCCGGCGCGAGGAGCCGGCGCCGGGGCCGCGTGAAGCGGGGACGCAGGGACGCGGGGACGGACAGGGCCAGGACGGCCACGGACCGTCACGGCGACGAGTCCGGACGTCCTTTGCGGGACGCCCGCGCCCCGCTCCGCCGCCGGGTCGATGCCTGGGCCGAGGAAACCGCCCGCGCCACGGCGGCGCGGCCCGCGGCCCGGCGCCGCCCGCCGCGACGCGCCGCCACGGCGTTCACCGGCGGCGCCGACGGCCTTCCCCCACGGTTTCGGCGCCGGCCGGCCCGCCGCTCCGGCTAATCGTCCCAGGCCTGGATCATGGTCTGCCGGACGATCTTCCCGTCCCGCAGCGACATCATCGACTCCGCCAGGACGCGGGCGCCGTCGGGATAGGCGCAGGACTCCGTGAAGGCGGCCTGGTCGCCCTGGACGACGCAGTTCTCGAGCCGGTGCGTCATGTCGCGGCCGTAGACGTCGTCGAGCATCTCGGCGATCTCGTCGCGGCCGTGCAGGACCTTGGGGTTGCTGGGCTGTGTGTAGCGGTCCACGATGCGGATCTCCGCGTCGTCCGCGTAGAGCGACAGGAGGGTCTCCGCCGTCTCCTCCTCGATGCCCCGGCGCAGGGCTTCGGTGTCGAAGCCGGGGCCTGTGCTGGTGCCCATGACGACCTCCTCAGAGGGCCGCGGCCCGACCGGGAACGGGCCGCCGAGGGCCTCTCCTCCGAGCCTCCTCCGTCCGGACGGCTCCGGCAAGCCCCGACGTACCGCTGCTCCCGACGGGTGAGAACGGCGGGCCGCCCGTGTCCGCCATCGGCCCGCCGGCGTTGCCGAAGGCATGATCACACCACGACGCATCATCACCGCGGTCGGTCTCGCCGCGGCTGTCACCGTCCTCGTCGCGCCGATGGCGAGCGCCGCCGGCACGGACTCGTCGGGCGACAACGCCCTCGACTCGTTGCTCCACTCGCTCGCCGGCGACGGCACGTCCACCAAGGAGGGCACGTCCACCAAGGAGGGCACGTCCAGCGGGGACGGCAAGTCCAGCGGCCTGTTGTCCTCGCTGTTCGGCCCCCGGGGCTGACGGCCACGCCGCGTCCTCCGCACAGGGCCGCCCGCGTCCGGGCGGCCCTCACACGTGTGCGGGCTCGGCCGCGGGAACCGGGCCGCCGCGGATTCCGCGTTCAGCGGATCGGCGGTCGCCGGCGACCCGGGGCGCCCCGTCACCGGCCCCCGCCGATCGGTTGCGCGTAGGGTCGGGGAGGAACAACGAATGGCCGAACAAGGAGTCAGGACCATGGCGCAGGAAGTACGCGGCGTGATCGCACCCGGCAAGGACGAGCCGGTACGGATCGAGACGATCGTCGTGCCCGATCCCGGACCGGGCGAGGCCGTGGTCGCGATCCAGGCCTGCGGGGTGTGCCACACCGACCTGCACTACAAGCAGGGCGGCATCAGCGACGACTTCCCCTTCCTGCTCGGCCACGAGGCCGCGGGCGTCGTGGAGTCGGTCGGCGCCGGAGTCACCGACGTGGCCCCCGGCGACTTCGTGATCCTCAACTGGCGCGCGGTGTGCGGCAAGTGCCGCGCCTGTCTGCGCGGACGCCCCTGGTACTGCTTCGACACCCACAACGCCGAGCAGAAGATGACCCTGGCCTCGACCGGCCAGGAACTCTCCCCGGCGCTCGGCATCGGCGCCTTCGCCGAGAAGACCCTGGTCGCCGCCGGACAGTGCACCAAGGTCGACCCGGCCGTCTCCGCCGAGGTGGCCGGACTGCTGGGCTGCGGCGTGATGGCCGGCATCGGCGCCGCCATCAACACCGGCGGCGTCGGCCGCGGCGACACCGTCGCCGTCATCGGCTGCGGCGGCGTCGGCGACGCGGCGATCGCCGGCTCCCGCCTCGCCGGGGCGGCGAAGATCATCGCCGTCGACATCGACGACCGCAAGCTGGAGACCGCCCGCTCCATGGGCGCCACCCACACCGTCAACTCCCGCGAGAGCGACCCCGTCGAGGCGATCCGCGAACTGACCGGCGGCTTCGGCGCCGACGTCGTCATCGAGGCGGTCGGCCGCCCGGAGACGTACCAGCAGGCCTTCTACGCCCGCGACCTCGCCGGCACCGTCGTCCTCGTCGGCGTGCCGACGCCCGAGATGAAGCTCGAACTGCCGCTCCTCGACGTCTTCGGGCGCGGCGGGTCGCTGAAGTCGTCCTGGTACGGCGACTGTCTGCCCTCCCGCGACTTCCCGATGCTCATCGACCTCCACCTCCAGGGCCGCCTGGACCTCGGCGCGTTCGTCACCGAGACCATCCGGCTCGACGAGGTCGAGAAGGCCTTCGAGCGGATGCACGCCGGCGACGTGCTGCGTTCGGTGGTGGTGCTGTGATGACCGCCCGCATCGAACGCCTCGTCACCTCCGGCACGTTCAGCCTCGACGGCGGCACCTGGGACGTCGACAACAACGTCTGGCTCGTCGGCGACGACCACGAGGTCGTCGTCATCGACGCCGCCCACGACGCCGACGCCATCGCCGAGGCCGTCGGGGACCGGCGCCTGACCGCCATCGTGTGCACCCACGCCCACAACGACCACGTGAACGCCGCCCCCGCCCTCGCCGAGCGCACCGGTGCCACCATCTGGCTGCACCGCGACGACCTGCCGCTGTGGCACCAGACCCACCCCGACCGGGAACCGGACGCCTGGCTGACCGACGGTCAGGTCATCGAGGCCGCCGGCGCCGACCTGACGGTCCTGCACACCCCCGGCCACGCCCCCGGCGCCGTCTGCCTGTACGACCCGGGCCTCGGCACCGTCTTCACCGGCGACACGCTCTTCCAGGGCGGCCCCGGCGCCACCGGCCGTTCCTACTCCCACTTCCCGACGATCATCGACTCGATCCGCGACCGGCTCCTCGTGCTGCCGCCCGGGACGGAGGTCCGCACCGGCCACGGCGACCCGACCACGATCGGCGCCGAGGCCCCGCACCTGGAGGAGTGGATCCGGCGCGGCCACTGAGACCGGACCGCGCGGCACTCGGCGCCAAGCCGGAAGACACGCGGAAAAGGTGACAGACGTTGTCCGGCTTCCCGTGCAGTCTCGATCACGACATCGCTCGTCCGCGGTCCCTGGCGACCGCGCGGTGAGCTCGTGGTGAGTTCGTGTACAGAGGGAACGGGAGCCGGACATGGCAAAGTCACTCGAGGGCAGGGTCGCACTGGTCGCCGGAGCGACCCGCGGCGCCGGACGCGGCATCGCCGTCGAACTGGGCGCGGCCGGTGCCACCGTCTACGTCACCGGCCGCACCACCCGCTCCCGGCGCTCGGAGTACGACCGTCCCGAGACCGTCGAGGACACCGCCGACCTCGTCACCGAGGCCGGCGGCCACGGCATCGCCGTCCCCACCGACCACCTCGAACCGGCCCAGGTCGCCGCGCTCGTCGACCGCATCGCCCGCGAACAGGCCCGCCTCGACATCCTGGTCAACGACATCTGGGGCGGCGAGAACCTGTTCGAGTGGGACCGCCCCGTCTGGGAGCACGACCTCGACAAGGGACTGCGGTTGCTGCGGCTCGCCGTGGAGACCCACGCGATCACCAGCCACCACGCCCTGCCCCTGCTTCTGCGCAACCCCGGCGGGCTCGTGGTCGAGGTCACCGACGGCACCGCCGACTACAACCGCGACCACTACCGGGTCTCCTTCTTCTACGACCTCGCCAAGTCCTCGGTGCTGCGCATGGCCTTCGCCCTCGGCCACGAACTCGGGCCGCGCGGCGCGACCGCCGTCGCGCTGACGCCGGGCTGGATGCGCTCGGAGATCATGCTCGACCACTTCGGCGTACGGGAGGACAACTGGCGCGAGGCCCTCGACCGCGTCCCCCACTTCGCCATCTCCGAGACCCCCCGCTACGTCGGCCGCGCCGTGGCCGCACTGGCCGCCGACCCCGGAGTGGCCCGCCTCAACGGCCTCTCCCTCTCCAGCGGCGGGCTCGCGCGGGAGTACGGCTTCACCGACCTCGACGGCAGCCGTCCCGACGCCTGGCGCTACCTCGTCGAGGTCCAGGACGCGGGCAAGCCGGCGGACGTGACCGGTTATCGCTGACCGTCGCTCGCCCGCGCACTACCGTCGGCCCCATGACCGACACCATGCGTTTCGAGGGACACGGCGTTCTCGTCACCGGCGCCGCGCGCGGCATCGGCGCCGCCATCGCGGCGAGGCTCGCCGAGGAGGGGGCCGGGGTGCTGGTGACCGACGTGGACCGGCCCGCGGCCGAGAAGACCGCGGCGGCGCTGCGGGAACGGGGACTCACCGCCGAGGCGTTCGACTGCGACGTCGCCGACCGGGTCTCCGTCGAGGCGGCAGTCGCCCGTGCCGTCGCCGCCTTCGGCTCCCTCGACGTGCTGGTCAACAACGCCTATGCCTGCACCCCCGACGTCCCGCTCTTCGAGGACGAACCGGACGAGGCGTGGGCGCGCGACCTCGACATCACCCTCACCGGAGCCTACCGCTGCTGTCGCGCCGCGCTGCCCCGCCTGGCGGCCTCCGGCCGCGGCGCGATCGTGAGCATCGGCTCGGTCAACGGCGTCCAGGACTTCGGCAACCATGCCTACAGCGCCGCCAAGGCCGGTCTGGCCTCGCTGACCCGCACCCTGGCCGGGCACGCCGCCGCGCGGGGCGTCCGCGTCAACCTGGTGGCGCCGGGCACCGTGCGCACCGCGGCCTGGGAGGGCAGGGAGGGTGAGCTGGCGGCGCTCCGGGGGCTGTATCCTCTGGGGCGGATCGGAGAGCCCGGGGACATCGCGGCAGCCGTCGCCTTCCTGGCCTCGCGCGACGCGTCCTGGATCACCGGGACCACCCTGGTCGTCGACGGCGGTCTGACCGCGGTCAACACCGGGTTCCGGCAGGCCCTGCAGGAGCGGGGCGGCACGGACTGACAGGGCTCCCGGTATGGACCGCCCGGTGTCGTTCGTCACTGTTTCGTCGCGATGCCGGCCCGCGGGCAACCGAGACCGCCGGCCGGCGGTCTAGCACGCGGGGATCGCACACGGGCGACCTTCCGCCCATCCCATCGCTTCGACGTGAAAGGCATGACCGCCATGGGGGACATACGCAGACGGGGTGCCGTCGCACTCGGGCTCACCGCACTGGTGGCGCCGCTCACGCTCGTGCTCGGTGCCGCACCGGCACAGGCCGCGAGCTGCAGCACGCAGACGGGCCCCTACCAGAAGAAGGTCGAGAAGTTCCTCGGCCGCCCGGCCGACGGGAAGCAGTCCACCGCCGACTGCAAGGCGATCCGGGCCTTCCAGACCAAGCACGGCATCACGCCGAACATCGGCTACGCGGGCTCCGTCACCTGGGGCGTGATGGACCTGATGCAGAAGCAGAAAGCCGTCGGCAAGAACCCGAACAAGTCGGGCAAATGTCCGGTCAACAAGGGGCGCATCGCCTGCGTGGACCTGACCCTCCAGCTGAGCTGGATCCAGGACGGCAAGAAGCTCGTCTACGGTCCGGTGCCGGTCCGCACGGGCCGTGACGGCTACGAGACCCGCACCGGCCTGAAGAAGGTCTACTGGCGGCACATCGACCACGTCTCCACGATCTACAACGTGGCGATGCCCTACAGCCAGTTCTTCGACGGGGGCCAGGCCTTCCACTCGGTCGGCATCAGCGTGTGGAACCCGCCGGGGTCCCACGGCTGCGTCAACATGACGAAGACCGACGCCAAGAAGTACTGGTCGCTGCTGAAGAACGGCGACGACGTCTACGTGTACGGGCGCAAGCCGGGCACCTGACGGACCCGGACACCCGGCGAGCGCGGACCCGTCCCGTCCGGGGCGGGTCCGGAAGCGGGGACGTGCCGGCGGCCGGTCCGCCCGTGAAGGCCGTTCGCCGTCGTGATCCGTGACACCGGCGGAGGGCGAGGCATGTGTGCCGGGACACAATCGGTGGGAACGAACTCGCCCATGGGTCTTGACAGATGGGGCGATCGACGTGATCAGTAACACGGTCCGATATGTCCGTTTGGCTCGTGATTACTCACATCGTCTTCACGCCCGGCGCCGTATGCTTCACAGCATGTCCACCACTGTTGAACCCTCCTCCGAGCGATCGGCTGCCGAGGTCAACGAGGAGATCCGGGCCCTGTGGCTCCGGTCGGGCGGGACACTGAGCGTCGAGCAGCGCGAGGAGTACCAGCGGCTCGTCCTGGAGTGGGCCGCCGCGGCCCCTGAGCCGGTGAAGGCCGCCTGACCGCCCGAGGCTCCTCGGCGTATCGGAGCCCGCCCCCCGGCACCCCGCACGGGGTGCTCTTCTCGTACCGGCCCAGGCCGTCCGTCACGGCGCCGTCGGCTTCTCCGACGGCGCCCCCCATGACTCACCTCCACGTGCCCGAGTAGTACCGCCGGCGGGCCTTGCGGTCCTGTTCCGCGCGCAGCCACCGTGTGGCCGCCAGCGCGACCGGGCTGCCCGCGATCACCAGCAGGCCGGGGCCGACGGCGCGGCGGTCCGTGAGCCGGGAGAGCGAGGCGGTGCCGTCCACTCCCGGCACCGGCGCCCCCGGTGACGCCGCACCGCCCCCGGAGGGCGCGGGTGCGGCCCGCTGCCCGGCCCCGTCCGGCGACGAGACGATCATCCGCATGCCGAGCGACGTCAGTGCCTCCGCCACCGGCTGGAAGAACGTCGTCCCGCCCTCGGCGCAGTCGCCGCTGCCTCCCGGCGTCACGCCGAGGGCGACCCCCTCGGAGAACAGCGGGCCCCCGCTGTCCCCGGGCTCGGCGCACACGTTCGTCTGGACGAGGCCGGAGACCGTGCCCTCGGGGTAGTTCACCGTCGCGTCGAGCGCGGTGACCCGACCGCTGCGCAGTCCGCTCGTGCTGCCGCTGCGGAACACCCGCTGTCCGACGGCCGCTTCACCCGCGCCCGTGATCCGCGCCCCCTCGCCGTCTCCGACCGCCACCACGCCGGCGCCGCCTCCCGCCCGGCCGTTCGCGTACTCCACCAGTGAGAAGTCGTCACCGGGGAAACTCCGGGCGACCGTCTTCCCGATCTGCCGGCCGCCTCCGTCGTCCCCGAACCACACCGCCCCCGTCGGCCCGCAGTGACCGGCGGTGAGGATGAAGTCGCCGCGGCCGTCGGTCACGTTGAAGCCCGCCGAGCAGCGGCCGGCCGTCGACAGGATCGGCCGTGCCCCCCTCAGCCGCGTCGTGGACACCCCCTCGGTGCGCTCCATGCGGAGGAAACCGCCGATGCCCTCCGCGACCTTCGTCAGCCGTGACCAGTCGGCTCCGGAGACGGTGCTGTCACCCCGTACCACCACCTCGTTGGACCGGTAGTCGAGGGCCCACGCCGTCCCCGCGACCCGGGGTGCCGAACGCAGCGCGGACGTCGCCGACGTCAGCTCCGCCATGCTGTGCCGGACGGCCTTCGCCCCGGCGCCCGCCCGCCGCACCTCGTCGGCCGCCGCGTCGTCGGTGACCGCGACGACCGGCCGCCCGTCGGGGCCGACCCAGTGGCCCGCCGTGCGCGAGGCGCCGAGGCGGGAGACGAGAGCGCCGCCGGTGCCGGACGCCGGCGGCGCGAGCGTGTGCGAGACGGCCGGGGCGCCGGGAGGCTCGCCCGCCACGGCCCGGGTGACCATCGCGGTACCCAGGAGGAGTCCGCCGACGGCGGCCGGTCGTGCCGCTCGCCGGACGATACGTCGTCGTGCGTGCCTCATGCGTGCGCTCCCGGGCCCGGATGCGCGGCGTCGCCACCGCGGGGGCCTGCGGACGTCGAGTGCCCTCCCTCCGTACGAACCCGGTGACGGCCGTGTTCACCGCACCGGTGATCCCGTCCCCCGTCGTCCCGTTCCCCGGTCGCACCACGGCGTCCTATCTTGAGCCCCATGACCAGGAACCCGCAGGAACAGCCACGTGACCCCGAGCCCCTGCGCGCGCTCACCCTCGACCGGTTGCGCCGCCGTACGAGCATGAAGTGGCGCACCCACCCCGATGACGTGCTGCCGCTGTGGGTGGCGGAGATGGACGTGCCGCTCGCCGAACCCGTCGTGCGCGCCGTCACCGACGCCATGGAACTCGGCGACACCGGTTACCCCGCCGGAACCTCCTACGCGGAGGCACTGGCCGCCTTCGCGGGCAAACGCTGGGGCTGGGACGACCTCGCCGTGGAACGCACCGCGATCGTGCCCGACGTGATGCTGGGCGTCGTCGAGATGCTCAAGCTGGTGACCGGCCCCGGTGACCCGGTGATCGTCAATCCGCCGGTGTATCCGCCGTTCTACCAGTTCGTGACGCACCTGGACCGGCGCGTGGTCGAGGCGCCGCTCGGCGCGGACCTGCGCCTCGATCCCCAGGTGCTGAAGGACGCCTTCCGGCGGGCGGTCGCCGGCGGCGGGCGGGCCGCCTACCTGCTGTGCAGCCCGCACAACCCGACCGGCACCGTCCACACCGCCGGGGAACTGGCCACCGTCGCCGCCCTCGCCGAGCGGTACGGCGTCCGGGTCGTGGCCGACGAGATCCACGCGCCCGTCGTCGCCGGCGGCGTGCGGTTCGTGCCGTACCTGAGCGTCCCCGGCGCCGAACGCGGCCTGTCGCTGATGTCGGCGTCCAAGGGCTGGAACCTGCCCGGGCTCAAGGCGGCACTCGCCCTCGCCGGGCCCGGCGCCGCCGGCGACCTGGCCCGGATGCCCGAGGAGGTCGGACACGGTCCGAGCCATGTCGGCGTCATCGCCCACACCGCCGCACTGCGCGACGGCGTCCCCTGGCTGGACGCCGTGCTCGCCGGCATCGACGAGAACCGGCGGCTGCTCACCGGCCTGCTGGCCGCGCACCTGCCCGGCGTCGTCCACCGCACCGGGGAGGCGACCTACCTGGCCTGGCTCGACTGCCGTGCGCTCGGCCTCGGCGACGACCCGGCGCAGGTCTTCCTCCGACGCGGCCGGGTGGCGCTCAGCCCGGGCCCGGACTTCGGCACCGGCGGCGAGGGGCACGTCCGGCTCAACCTCGCGGCCTCCCCGGAGGTGATCACGGAGGCGGTACGGAGGATGGCGTCGGCCCTGACCTGAGCCGCGACGCGCACTTGCCGCGTACGGGTGATGCGCGGATCCGGGCGGCTCCTGGTGCCGCGACAGGCGGCGTTCGCCCCGTCGCGACGCCCGGCACGCTTCCCCGGAGGGGGTGCCCCCGCTCGCCGCACCGGCCGAAAGCCCGAGTGCGTCCAGTACGAGGGCTTTCGGCCGGCACTCCCCCAGCCTCCGGCCGGGGGGACCCCCAGAGCCCGCACCGGACGCCGCTCCTCACCGGGCGAACGTCGCCTGCCGCGGCACTAGACTCCGGCCATGGACGAGGCGTCACTGGCCCGGCTCGGGGCCGGCAAGTACCTGCTGGTCACCAGCTACCGCAAGGACGGGACTCCGGTCGCCACCCCGGTGTGGGTCGTGCGGGACGAGGACGCGCTCGGCGTGTGGACGGCCGCCGACTCCTGGAAGGTCAAGCGCATCCGCAGGCGTGCCGACGTCCTGGTCGGCCCCTGCGACGTGCGGGGCAACCCGACGGGTGACCAGGTCCCCGCGACCGCCGAGATCGGCGACGCGGCCACGGCCGGCCGGTACCGCGGACTCATCGCCCGCAAGTACGGCGTCCTCGGACGGCTCACCCTCTTCGGGAGCCGGCTGCGCCGGGGCCCGGACGGCACCGTGGGCATCACGATCACGCTCACGCCGTGAGGACCCGGTTCAGGTCCAGGCCCGGTACGGCTCGTCGACCAGCTGGAAGACCGGCTCACCGCGTACCGGGTCCTTGGCCGTGGACAGCCGCACCCGGTCCCCGCTGTGGATGGCGATGAGCGGGCCCATGACCCGGCCGCGCAGCACGAAGCCCTCGGCCATCTCGATCAGGGACACATTGCGCGCGGCGGGGGTGTTGCGGTGCACCACCGTGGCGTGGCGTACCGTCCCGGTGCCCTCGCTGCGCTCCGTCCGCAGGTCGCTGCCGCGGCACACCGGACACAGCAGCCGGTGGTACATGGAGGTGCCGCACCAGGTGCAGCGCTGGAACCAGATGGCCTCGGTCTCCGGGGCCCTGGGGGCGAGCACGCCCGTCGCGGAGCCGGCTTCCTGCTGAGCGACGCTTCCTGAGGGGTGGTACACGCTGGTCAACTCCCTGCACTCGGGCCGGAATCCCGCGTGCGCGGTCACCCGGGCACGCATGTGCGCGGCAGGCCGTGCCACCGTGCACGACGACAGATTATGGCACTGAGTGCCACGCGTAAAGAAGCTGTGTACCGCTGAATTCAGGGCCTGTGGGGGAGTGGTGGAGGGGTGATGGGGGGAAAGTGGCACTGAGTGCAGTTGTCTGACGGTCCGGCCCGGCCCGTCCGCCTAGCATGGCGGGCATGGACGTGTTTCTGGACCGGCTCGACCCGGACATGTGCGTGGTGACGGCGGCCGCGGGCGGGGAGGAGGCCGGCTGCCTGGTCGGCTTCGCCTCCCAGTGCTCCATGGAGCCCGTGCGGTTCGTCGTGTGGCTGTCCGAGGTCAACCGGACCTTCCGGGTGGCCCGGTCCGCCGAGTACCTGGCCGTCCACCTGCTCGCCCGGGGGCAGCACGGACTGGCCGAGGTGTTCGGCGGGCAGACCGGCGACGACGTGGACAAGTTCCGGCAGGTCCGCCGGCGCCACGGGTACGGCGGGGCGGTCGTGCTGGAGGACGCCGAGGCGTGGTTCGTCGGCCGGGTCGTGGAGCGGGTCACCGGAGGCGACCACGTCGGTTTCGTCATCGACCCGGTCGAGTGGGGCGGGCGCGAGCCGTCCGGCGGGCCGCTGCTGCGGCTCGGTGACGCCCTCGGCATCGACCCCGGCCACCCGGTGGAGGACTGACCCGCGGCACCTACGGCTTCCGCGCCGGACCGTCCGGCATCGGCCCGTCCGGCGCCTGACCGTTCGGCACCCGTATGTCGAGGACGCAGACGTCGTCCCGGAGTTCGGTCTCCGGCAGCAGCGTGGCCAGCAGCGGCTCCAACGTGCCCGCCGCGTCGGCCTCGTGGGCCGCGGCGGCCCGCGCGAGCCGCTCCAGGCCCCGGTCGATGCCGTCGGGGGGCCGCTCCACCAGGCCGTCCGTGTACAGCAGGAGACGGTCACCCGGCTTCAGAAGGCATTCCGCCTCCGCGAAGACCGGGGTGGTGCTCGCCCCGAGCAGGATGCCCTTCGGCCGGTCGAGGTAGCGGGTCTCCCCGGCACGCAGCAGCAGCGGCGGCAGATGACCGGCCTGGGCCCACACCAGCCGTCGCCGCGCGGGTGAGTAGCGGGCCAGGATCATGCTCGCCGTGCCGTGGGCGCCCCGGGAGTGCAGCAGCAGCGTGTTGAGGCGGGCCAGCGCGCCGGTCAGTGAGGAACCCGTGATGACCATGCCCTTGGCGGTGAAGCGCAGCTGGGCCATGGTGGCGACGGCGTCCACCCCGTGACCGGCGACGTCGCCGACCACGAACAGGGCGTCCCCGTCGGGCAGTTCTATGGCGCTGAACCAGTCGCCGCCGACCTGCACGCCCGCCTGCGCGGGAAGATAGGCGATCTCGACGCGCAGCCCGGCCGGCCGCACGGGGCGCCGGGGCAGGGGCAGCAGCGCGTCCTGCAACCGGGCGGCCAGCGTCCGCTCGGCCAGCAGCACGTCGTGCTGGGACAGCATCGCCCGCTCGCTCTCGACCAGAGCCAGCTCCGCCCGGCGCCGCGCGGTCAGGTCCTGGACGAAACCGTGCACCTCGACGGGCATGTCCTCGCCGTCCGTCACCGCCTCGGCCACGAACCTCAGGTGCCGGACACCGGCCGGCGTCCTGGTCCGGAACGGGACGTCGCACGGCCGCCCCTCACGCGTCAGCTCCCGCACGGCCCGGGACAGCGCGGTCATCTCGTCGGGCAGCGCGAGGCCGGGCAGGGCGGTGAGCGCGACCGGGCCGTGTGCGGGGTCCC
The DNA here is from genome assembly GCF_044764905.1 of Streptomyces sp. NPDC093586. Taxonomy (NCBI): domain Bacteria; kingdom Bacillati; phylum Actinomycetota; class Actinomycetes; order Kitasatosporales; family Streptomycetaceae; genus Streptomyces; species Streptomyces sp. NPDC093586. Next base: position 54,846 of record NZ_JBIWJA010000016.1, read on the forward strand.
GGCCGAAGATGGCGAAGACCTGGTCGGACCAGGCGGCCTCGTGGGTGACCAGGTTCCAGTTCGCCCAGCCGAGGTCGCCCAGCCGTTGCAGATCGGCCAGCCGCTGCTCCTGCCGGTCGGAGGCGTCGTGCCGGACCCAGGACAGCACGAGCCCGTCGCCCAGCGGCACCGCTCGCACCGAGTGGGCGGCCGGCCCCGCGACGCAGTCCGGCACGTCCCGGTGGGCGAACGGCTCGCTCTCGTACGGCTCCCCGGTGGCCAGCGCGCGCAGGCACCCCTGCCGCAGCGGCTCGGCCACCGTCCCGGACAGCCACTCCAGGAGCCGCCGGCCGGCCGGGTCCGTGCCGTCGCCGCCGGCGAACCGCGCGGCGCGCGGGGTGGCGGCGACGACGCGGAAGTCCTGGACCCGCCCCGAGGACGCCCGCACCGGGGTCAGCAGCACCGCCGCGTCCGGCAGGGCGTCGAACACCCGTCGTACGGCATCGGCGGCACCGGTCCCGGCGGGCTCCGGCCGGCCGCCGAACGCCCGCAGCCATCCGGCACACAGGCGGGCGACGGCCCGCAGGTGGTCCCGGTCACCGGGCGTGAAGGGCCTGTCGTCGTGGCGCAGCACCCCGAGGCACGCCTCGGCCGACGCCCCCGGCGACACCGGCAACCAGGCCTGCGATCCTTCGCGCCCGGACGGTTCACCGGTCGGCGGCCATCGTCCGCCGGCCCGTCCGGCGTCGTCCAGCCAGCGCGGTTCACCGGTGCGCAGGGCCTCCAGCGCGGGGATCCCGCTCAACGGTGACACCTGCTGCCACCGGGCGGCCGGTGCGTCGTCGATCCCGGCGTGGCCCACCAGTTCCAGGCCGCCCGAGGGCAGCCGGGCGTAGAGCACCACCGCGTCCGCGCCGAGGCCGGGCACGAGCCGCTCCCGGAGGCAGCGGACGAGTTCCCGCGGGGAGCCGACGTGTGCCAGGGCCTCGGCGAGGCCGGCCAGAGCGGCCGAGGCGGCGTCCGGGAGGCAGCCGTCCGAGAGGCACTCGTCGGCAAGGAGCGGGGCGGGCGGTACGGCCGTGCCGTCGGAACCGGCCGGGTCGGGGGCCGGCGCTCCGGCGAGCCCCGGAGCACGGTCCGCGCCGGACGGCGGGGCCAGAGTGCCGAGCGTGATCCAGCACTCCTCCAGCAGCGTGCGCCGCTCCGCCTTCGCACGCTGGACCAGCGTCTCGCGCGCCGCTTCGGCGGAGCCTCCGGTGAGCGCCATCACGGCGCCCTTCGCCCGCTCCACGACGGCCGCCGTCGTGGCAAGGTCGCGCAGCCGGTCGATCTCCGCACGCTGTCTGGCGACGACCCGGGCCAGTGTGGCCAGGTCGGGCGCGGCGCCGGAATCCGTCGGCGTGGCGTGCTCGCTCGTCACGGGACGAGCATGGCACATGGAAGGGGCTTCGATCACGGCTCGTCGGCAGGCGATTGTCCCACCGGCTCCGCGGCGGGGTGCGGACGTCCGCCGGCCGGCCCGGGACGCACCCTCCGGGCGACCGTTCCGTGCCACCGGGGCGCGGGTCAGCGCCCGGCCGTACTCCGTTCGACCAGGGCCTCGGTGACCGCGCGCACGCTGCGCGCGATGTGCTGGAGCTGCCGGAGCTCCGCCGCGTACAGCTTGATCGTGTGCTCGATGACCGATTCGTGCAGGCCGAGTCGCGGCAGGTCGGCCCGGGCGGTCCGCAGCGCGGTCCGGGCCACCCGGATCTCGTGCTGCACCTGGATCTGCGCGTGGCGGGCGAGCAGGACGGGGTGCCGGATCAGCGCCGGATAGCCGGCGTAGCGGGCCGGCACCAGCTCGCGCAGCCACTTGGCCGCCGAGCGCTCCCAGTCGTAGCTGCCGGGGTTCTTGACCTGGCACGGCCAGTCCTGGCTGAGACGTGTGGTCGTCAGGGGCATGATCATCGCTTCCGGGTGTGCGGCGCCGACGGGGTGCTGCGACGGGTGGGGGGACGGCCCCGGCCCAGGGGATGACCGGGACCGCCGCGGGCGCTCGCGCAGGCGGTGCCCGGCCGAACACCTCGGAGCGCGCCGGAGCGGGTAGGAGTCGGCGGCCGGGGTGTTCGCGCAGATGCGGACGCGGTCCGGACGTCCGGGTCGCGATCCGTGAGCAGTATTTATATATGCGATCCGCTTTGCAAGACGTATGAAAACATTCATGCCTGCTTCGACGAGAGGCCCGGGCCCGCGCGCCCGGCGGGCGGCTCAGTCCCGCAGGAAGAACTGGTGCTGCTCCGCGATCTGCTCGTACTTCTCCAGCCGGGCCTGGGTCCGTTCCGGATCGGCGTCGGTCATGGCCTGGAGCAGCGCAGCGCACATCACGCCCGGCGCCGCGTACGAGTCGAAGACCAGCCGGGACCCGGTGCCGGTGGCGAAGGTGACGTCGGCCTCGTCGGCCACCGGGCCGAGCGCCAGGTCGGTGATCAGCGCCACCCTCAGCCCGGCGTCGCGGGCCACCCGGACGGCGCCCAGGGTCTCCCGGGCGTGCCGGGGCAGGGAGAAGGCCAGCACCCAGGTACCGCCCGCCTCCCGGGACTGCAACAGGGCGTCGTAGGCGACGCTGCCGCCACGGGTGACCAGCCGGACGTCGGGGTGGACGCGGCGGGCGGCGTAGGCGAAGTACTCGGCGAGCGACACGGAGATCCGCAGCCCGAGCACGGTCAGCGGCGCCGACGCGGCCAGTTTCCGGCCGGTCTCGACCACCTGCCCGGGGTCGGCGAAGTCGCGCCGCAGGTTCTCCAGGTTCTCGATCTCGGCGTCGACGGCCGCCTGCAGTTCGTTGCCGCCGTTCTCCTCGGCCGCGCCGCCGCCGCGGCTGCCCAGCGCGATCGACTGCAGCCGCTCCCGCAGCGCCGGGTAGCCGCTGAAGCCGACCGCCGACGCGAACCGTGTCACCGACGGCTGGCTCACGCCGACCCGGTCGGCGAGGTCCGTGATCGACAGGAACGCCGCCTCGGTGAGGTTCTCGATCAGGTACTGGGCGATGCGCCGCTGGCCCGGGGAGAGACGGGGACGGTCGAACAACGCCCTCAGCCGGGACGTGGGGGAGACCTCCGTTTCCGGGGCCGTCCGCCCCGAGGTGATCGCCGATGCCTGTGCGCGTGCCTGCTGCGGCGATGGCACGGGCGCGCCTCCTTTGTCTCCCACGAAGGTCAACATAGCCCACCGGCCGTGCCCGCCAGGGCGTCGTCCAGGGCGGCCGGGGCTCCGAGCGGCCGGGTGGTCCGTCCCGCGCGGACCGGTGCGACGCCCCGGCGGGGGAGGCGTCCCGGGACGCGCGCGGGAGGCGTGTCGCCCCGTGGGGGGATAGCACCGTGCCGGGCGGGAACCCGCCGCCACGGAAGAACCCGCACCAGCGACGAGGAGCCCCCGTCATGACCGTCCCGGAAGAGAACCGGCCGAAGACCGACACCACCGACGACGTCCTGGAGCAGCGCGAGGAGAACACCCCGCGTCCGCCCGGCGGCACCGGCCGGACCATGCGCGAGGCCCTGGAGGAGGCCCACGTGCGGCCCGACGACTACGACGAGGAATGACCGCGCCGTAACCGCGCGCCGACCGGGCGCCCCACGGCACCCGGACCCGAGAACATCCGACCCCGAACACCGGCAGGTGACACCGCATGGGCGCCATCAGCGCGCTGGAGAAGGCCCTGGAAGACCGATGGGAAGCGCTGTGGGCGCGGGTGCTCGACAAGGAACCCGTCGAGCTCCTCGACGCCCTGCGCACCGAGTGCGACAGCAACGCCGTGGTCTGCGCCGAAGGCCGGGTCATGGTCCCCAACGCCTACGACGTCGAGCTCGCCGAGGCCGTCCACGAGGAACTGACGCGCCGTGGCGGCCGGGTGGGCCAGGTGCTCACCGACAGCCTGGTCCGGCACGCCGAGCGGCGCGGGTACGAGTGGGCGGGCCCGCTGGCGGTGCACGTCGGCAAGTCCGCCGACGTGCCCAACGGCCGCTATCGCGTGGCGAGCGGCGTGCTGCCGCACGTCAGCGCCGAGCGGTTCCCGAACGCGGCGTCCTGACGGCGCGCCTCACGCGTCTCCCCCGCCTCGGCGGCGGTGGGCCGTGATCGAGTGACCGACGTCGTCGACGGACCGGCTGCCGCCGGCCGGTGCGGCCGGCCGTCCCGTCGCCCCGGCCGCCGCGGAGGCGGACACGATCAGCGGCCCGCGCGCCCCCGCGCGGGCACCGGTCGCGGACCGGCGGCCCCGATGCCGTGGGGGGAGGGCACTCCGCCGCTCTTGCGGACCGACCGGACCCGCTCGCTCATGACGGGGCGGTGCGCGGCGGAGTTCAGCGCGGCGGGCCCCCACGGGGCAGTGCCGTCTTCGGGACGACGAGGTCGGCGCGGTCGCGGGTCGCGGCCACCAGGTCGGCGTTGCGCTGGTCGGTGCCGAGGACCCAAGCCACCGCGTCCTCGTGGGACTTGCCGAACTCCTCGTGCCGGGCCACCAGTCGGCGGACCCGCTCCGTCTCGGGCACCTCGCAGAACCACACCTCGTCGAGCCAGGACCGCACCCGCGCCCACGCGCCGGTGCCCAGCAGAAGGTAGTTGCCCTCCGTCACGACCAGCCGGGCCGACGGCGGCACCGGGACGGCCCCGGCGATCGGCTGCTCCAGCACCCGCTCGAAACCGGGCGCGTAGACCGTGTCCCCCACGTCCTCCACACCCCTCACGTTTCCCACGCCCGTCGCGTCGCCTCCGTCGTCGGCCGGCTCCTCGCGCAGCCGGCGCAGCAGGGCCGCGTACCCGGCCGCGTCGAAGGTGTCCGGCGCGCCCTTGCGGTCCCGGCGGCCGAGCCGGTCCAGCTCGGCGTCGGCGAGGTGGAAACCGTCCATGGGGACGTGCGCGGCCCACGTCCCGTCCGTCTTGTTCAGCTCCCGCACCAGGGCCTCGGCGAGCGTCGACTTCCCGGCGCCGGGACTCCCGGCGACGCCGAGGATCGCGCGCCGTCCGCCGCGCGGGAGGGAACGGGCCCGGATGAGCAGATCGTCGAAGGTCAGCGGCACACCGCAGAGTGTGCCACCCGGCGGCCCGCCGCCGGGTGGGCGGTCCCTCCTCCCGACCGCCGGCCGTCTTGTGGCACGTACCACCCGATGGGATGCGCCCCGGCGGGGAACTGTGTCGGGTATGACGACGCAGCTCGGACTTCCCGACGACATCCAGGCCTGCCTCTTCGACCTCGACGGGGTCGTCACCCGGACGGCGGTGGTGCACGCCGCCGCCTGGAAGGAGACGTTCGACGCCTTCCTGCGCGAGCGGGACGGCGCGGACTTCCGCCCGTTCACCGACTCCGACTACGACGAGTACGTCGACGGCCGCCCCCGCGCGGACGGAGTGCGCAGCTTCCTCGCCTCCCGCGGCATCGACCTCCCCGAGGGGTCTTTGGACGACCCGCCCGACGCGCGGACGATCAACGGGGTCGGCAACCGCAAGAACGAACTGGTCCTGGAGAAGATCCGCACCGAGGGCGTCGAGGCGTACGACGGCACACTGCGCTACATCGACGCCGTCCGCTCGGCCGGGCTCGCCACCGCGATCGTCTCCTCCAGCGCCAACACCGTGGACGTCCTGCGCTCCATCCACGCCGAGCACCTGTTCGACGTACGGATCGACGGCGTGGTGGCGCGCGAGCGGAAACTGCCGGGCAAACCCCACCCCGACACCTTCCTGGCCGCCGCCCGCGACCTCGGCGTCGAGCCGTCCCGCGCCGCCGTCTTCGAGGACGCCCTCGCCGGCATGGACGCCGGCCGTTCCGGCCGCTTCGGCTACGTCGTCGGCGTCGACCGCGTCGGCCAGACCGACGCCCTGTACGCCCACGGCGCCGACCGCGTCGTCAAGGACCTCGCCGAGCTGGGGGGCCAGGCGTGATCACCAACCGGACCTACGCGGTCGAGCCCTGGTCCGTGCGCGAGACCGAACTCAACCTCGACCTCCTCGCCCAGAGCGAGTCCGTCTTCGCCCTCTCCAACGGGCACATCGGCTGGCGCGGCAACCTCGACGAGGGAGAACCGCACGGCCTGCCCGGCAGCTACCTCAACGGCGTCTACGAACTCCACCCCCTGCCCTACGCCGAGGCCGGCTACGGCTACCCCGAGTCCGGGCAGACCGTCATCAACGTCACCAACGGCAAGCTGCTGCGCCTGCTGGTCGACGACGAGCCCTTCGACCTGCGCTACGGACGGCTCGTCAAACACGAACGCACCCTGGACCTGCGGCGCGGGGTGCTGGAGCGGATCTGCGAGTGGACCTCGCCGGCCGGCTCGACCATCCGGGTGCGCTCCACCCGGCTGGTCTCCCTCACCCAGCGGGCCATCGCCGCCGTCGAGTACGAGGTGGAACCCGTCGACAGCCGCATCCGCGTGGTCATCCAGTCCGAACTCGTCGCCAACGAGAGCCTGCCCGACCCGGACGGCGACCCGCGCACGGCCAAGGCGCTGAAGTCCCCGCTCGAACCGGAGGAGGACCTGGCGCTCGGCCCCCGGCTGCGCCTGGTCCACCGCACCCGGCGCAGCGGCCTCAGGGTCGCCGTGGCCGCCGACCACGTCGTCGACGGCCCCGAGCAGACCGCCACCAGCAGCGAGAGCAACGTGGACGTGGCCCGCCTGACCATCACCTCCGCCCTGGAGCCGGGACAGCGGCTGCGCGTGCAGAAGACGGTCGCCCACGGCTGGTCCAGCGCCCGCTCCCGGCCCGCGATGAGCGACCAGGTCGAGGCGGCGCTGGCCGCCGCCGCGCAGAGCGGCTGGGACGGGCTGGTGGCCGAACAGCGGGCCTACCTCGACGACTTCTGGGCCCGGGCGGACGTCGAGGTGCACGGCGACGAGGAGATCCAGCAGGCCGTCCGCTTCGCCCTGTTCCACGTGCTGCAGGCCGGTGCCCGCGCCGAGCAGCGGGCGATCCCGGCCAAGGGCCTGACCGGATCCGGGTACGACGGACACGCCTTCTGGGACACCGAGATGTTCGTCCTGCCCGTGCTGACCTACACCGAGCCCAGGGCCGTCGCCGAGGCGCTGCGCTGGCGACAGGACACCCTGCCCGCCGCCCGGGAACGCGCCGCGCAACTGGGGCTGCGCGGCGCCGCGTTCCCGTGGCGGACCATCGACGGCTCGGAGGGCTCCGCGTACTGGCCGGCCGGCACGGCTGCCTTCCACGTGGGCGCCGACATCGCGCACGCGGTGGTGCGGTACGTGGCGGCGACCGGCGACAGCGACTTCGAACGGGACACGGGCCTGGAACTCCTGGTGGAGACCGCCCGGCTGTGGCGCTCCCTCGGCCACCACGACCACCACGGCGTCTTCCACATCGACGGCGTCACCGGCCCCGACGAGTACAGCGCCATCGCCGACGACAACGTGTACACCAACCTCATGGCGCGCTCGAACCTCCTCAACGCCGCCGACGCCTGCGAACGCCACCCCGACCGGGCGTCCCGGCTCGGCGTCGACGAGGAGGAGAGCGCCGCCTGGCGGGACGCCGCCGAGGCCGTGCACATCCCGTACAACGAGGAGCTGCGCGTGCACGAGCAGGACGCCGGCTTCACCCGCCACCAGCGCTGGGACTTCGCCGGCACCCGCGCCGACCAGTACCCGCTGATGCTGCACTTCCCCTACTTCGACCTCTACCGCAAACAGGTCGTCAAACAGTCCGACCTGGTCCTCGCGATGTACACCTGCGGCAGCTGGTTCGACGCGCACTGCGACGAGGACCAGATGGCCCGCAACTTCGCCTACTACGAGCCGCTGACCGTGCGCGACTCCTCCCTGTCGGCGTGCTGCCAGGCCGTCGTCGCCGCCCAGACCGGACATCTGCGCCTGGCCTACGACTACGCCGCCGAGGCCGCCCTGATGGACCTGGCGGACCTGGAGCACAACACCCGCGACGGACTGCACATCGCCTCCCTGGCCGGGACGTGGATGGCGCTGGTCGCCGGCTTCGGCGGTACCCGCCGCGACGGCGAGAGCCTCCGGTTCTCTCCGAGGCTGCCCGAGAAGTTCAGCCGGCTGGCCTTCCGGCTCCAGTTCCGCGGCCGGTGCGTGAGCGTGGAGATCGAGGGCGACAAGGCGACGTACACGCTGCTGGCGGGCGATCCCCTGACGATCCACCACCACGGGAGCCCGGTGCTCATGAACGGGGACGGCCCCGTCACCCGCGCCGTTCCCGCGCCCAAACGGCGCCCGACCCCCGAGCAGCCCCCGCACCGCCGTCCGAACGCCCGCTGACCGGACCGGACGCGCGGGACGGGACGGACCGGCCCGACCCGGCCGTATTCCGCATTCCGCCCTGCGCGTCCGCGGCGCGCGGGTTAGCTTGACCTCGGATTCCGGGTCGCCGGGCTCCCGCCGTGGCGGTGGGAGGCGAGGTGCGAGCGTCCCCGCGGGCGGCGGGGGTGAGGGGAGCGCGATGGCCGGCGGCGCGAGCGCCCTGCTCACCGGCGGACGGCGACACGGGCCGACGGCGTCCGGCACCACCCGGCGCCCGGGCGGCGACGCCCCGCTCGCCGCGGTGGCCGCCGCCTTCACCCTGGTCCAACTGCTGCTCGTACGGCCCGGCCTGGGTCTCGGCTGGGACGAGACCGTCTACGTCAGCCAGGTCACCACGCACCACCCGGCCGCCTTCTTCAGCGCCCCGCGCGCCCGCGGCGTCTCCCTGCTGGTGGCGCCCGTCGCCTCCTGGTCCTCGTCCACCGGACTGCTGCGTGTCTACCTCGCCGTGCTCTCCGGGGCCGGCCTGTACCTGGGCATGCGGGCCTGGCGGGGCCTTTTCCCGGTCCGCGTCCTGGCCACCGGCGGCGCCCTCCTCACCGGCCTGTGGGTGACCCTCTTCTACGGCCCGCAGGCCATGCCCAACTACTGGGTCGCCGTCGGCACGCTGATCTGCGTCGGCTGCTTCCTGCGGGCCCGGCGGGACGGGCCGGGCCGGGCGGTGCTGTGGGGAGTGGTGGCCGGCGCCGCCCTCATGGCGTGGATGCGGCCCACCGACGCCGTATGGGTGACCCTTCCCCTGCTGTTCCTCGCCCTGGTGCGCCGGCACCTGCGGACGCTGCTCGCCCTCGTGGGCGGCCTCGCGGCCGGGGGAGTGGAGTGGGTGATCGAGGCGTACGCCCGGTACGGCGGCCTGGGGGAGCGGCTGGCGGAGGCCTCCCGCATCCAGGGCGGCCTCGGCCTGCAGTCAGCCGTCGACGACCAGCTGCGCAGCCTGGGCGGACGCGCGCTGTGCCGCCCGTGCACCGGATCGATCCCGCCCCCGCCCATCACCCTGTGGTGGCTCCTGCTGCCGGTCCTCGCCCTCCTCGCCCTGGCCGTCGCGGTCCGGGCCCGGCGCACCGCCCGTACGCTCGTCCCGCTCGCCTGCGCCGCCACCGCCGCCCTGCCGTACCTGTTCATGATCGGATACGCGGCGCCCCGCTTCCTGCAGCCCGCCTACGCCCTGCTGGCCGTCCCCGTCGCCGACGCGCTGTGGCACCTGGCCCGCACCCCCCGCGGCCGGTGGCGGCCGGTGGGCGCCCCGCTGGTCGCCCTCGCCCTGGCCGGACACCTCGCGGTGCAGCTCGTCGTCCTCGTGTATCTCGTGGACCGCACCGCCCAGAGCCGCGAGGACTGGGCCCGCACGGCGGACACCCTGCACCGCCTCGGCGTCCGCCCGCCCTGTCTGCTCACCGGTCACGAGGCCGTCCCGATCGGCTACTACACCGGTTGCTCCTCCGGCGCCACCAGCGGCAACAACGAGAACACCACGGTCGCCGAGATCCTGGACACGGCCCGCCGGATCCCCGTCGCCTCCCTCACCGCACCGGGCGGCACCCCGCCCGCCTACGCCCGCTCCTGGACCCCGTACCGCATCGGCGGCCTGGACATCCGCGTCGCTCCCCCGGGTTAGAGATCGCGAATCGGGAAACGCGAACCGGACACCGACACGACCGAGCCGACGCAGCGCGCAAGGGAGGCAGCGATGGGCACGGACCCGATGGCCGACGACGTCTACCAGCCCACCGGGAGCAACGAGGAGCAGGAGGACGCCGCGCCCCTCGACCTCCAGGACGCCGTCGACGAGCGGGACTACGACGAGACCCTCGACGAGGGCTACTCCCCGCCGGAGAAGCCCCTGGGCGTGACCAAGCACGGCACCACGGCCGCCGAGCAGCACGACGGCGAGACCCTGGACGAGCGGCTGTCCCAGGAGGTGCCCGACGTGTCCGCGCCCGACGGGGACGGTGTGGGCGACGAGCCCGGCGGAGAGGGCGAGCCGGTCGACCCCGAGGCGGGCACCGAGCGCTCCGGCCGCCTGGTCGCCCCCGACGAGGGCGTGCGCACCGACACGACCAAGGAGACGGTCGCCGAGGACGTGGGCGTCGACGGGGGAGCCGCCGGTGCCGAGGAGGCCGCCATGCACGTCGTGGAGGACGAGACGGCGCTGCCGGACCGCGAGGAACGCTAGACCCTCGTGAGGGGACCGCCCGGCCGGGTGCCGGGCGGTCCCCTCACGGCGGTTCGGTCAGGGCAGCAGTTTGTCGAGGGCGGCGGGGCCCTCATCGGTCAGCTTGTTCCTGGCCCACTCGAGGTTCTTCGGGGTGAGGTCCCGGCCGGCCGCGAGAACGATGTCCTCGGGGGACACCTCGGTGCCGGTGCGGGCGTGGAGCCGGTCGTCCGGAGTGGTGAGGTCCTCGTTCGCGCGGACTTCGGACGACCGGGAGGCATCGGGCTCTGATGTGGTCATATGACTGCTCCTCGGTCCGGATCGCTGCTTCGGTGCCGGTGCCCTTGTGGTGCTCTGGCTATCGGTCCCGACTATCCCGATAACACCATTCAATGCCCCGGGGGTCCGCGCATCCGGAGGACCGGCCCCGACGTGCCGCATTCGGCGACACGGCGTCCCACGGGACGCATCGAGCGGATCCGCCCGGCGGAAAGGGCGGGCGCGTGACGGACAGCCGCACCGGCGCCGAGGGGGAGGACGAGCGGGGCCTCAGCCCGCCGACGGGGGAGAAGGGGTGAGGACGAGTATCGTGACGTCGTCGTCCACGTCCGGGCAGAAGCCCACCAGATCCGCCCAGACGCGCTCGGCGAGCGCGGCGGGCTCCCCGGCGGCGAGCGTGGTCAGCCGGTCGGCCAGCGGGTAGAACGCACCGCCGCCGTCCCTGGCCTCGAGGACCCCGTCGGACGCGAGGAAGAGCCGGTCACCGGGGCACAGCGAGACCGTGCTCGCCTCCATCGCGCCGGCGTCCGCCAGCCCGAGCCCGAGCGGTGTCCACGGTGAGACCTCCAGCTCCGTGGCCCTCGTGCCGCGCAGCAGGAGGGGCGGCGGACTGCCGCAGACGACGACGCGCACCTCCCGGACGTCGGCGGAGAACTCCAGCAGCGCGGCCGTCGCGAACAGCTCGGCGTGCCGCACGTCGGCCGAGTCCACCAGCAGCCTGCGGTCGAGCCGGGCGGCGACCGACACCAGGTCGGGCTGGTCGAGCACCGCCTCCCGGAACGCCCCCAGCAGCGAGGCGACCGTCGAGACCGCCGCCAGGCCGTGTCCCCGCACGTCGCCCATCACGGCCCGGACGCCGAAGGGACCGTCCCGCACGTCGAAGAAGTCCCCGCCGACCAGCGTCCCGCGCTGCGCCGCCCGGTACAGCCCCGTACAGCGCACCGCCCCGACCCGCTCGGGCAGCGGGGGCGCGACGGCGCGCTGGGCGGCCTCGGCGACCGTGCGCGTCAGGTCCAGCTGGGCGTCGCGGCGACTGCGCACGAAGGACACGAACACGCTGAGCAGGGAGACGAAGACGACGGTCAGCAGATCGGTGCCGCCCGGCCGGTCGAGGCGGAAGGCCGGGGTGCTCAGCAGGGCGACCACCACACAGCCCAGCGCGGCGGTCGCCAGCGGGCTGTACGACAGCACGGCCAGCGGCGGGATGGCACCCAGCAGGAAACCGATGTCGAGAGGGCGGTCGCTGAGGAGCGTCGCCGCGCAGACCGCCACGACCAGGGCGAGCGGCAGCGCCCGCACCCAGCCGGGCGGCGGAGCCCCCCGCAGCCAGCCGCGCCGGTCATCACTCCGGCGCGGCGGCACGGCGAGCATCTTTCGCACATCATCACGCTCCTACGGCGCGCTTCCCGGCGCACGCCGGGAAGCGCGCCTGGTGCCGCGGCAGGCGACGTTCGCCCGGTGAGGAGCGGCGTCCGGTGCGTGCTCCCGGCGTGCCCTCGTACTGCACGTACTCGGGCTTTCGTCCGGTGCGGCGAGCGTTCGTCCGGTGCGGCGAGCGGAGGCACCCCCTCCGGGGGAGCGTGCCGGGCGTCGCGACGGGGCGAACGTCGCCTGCCGCGGCACTAGAACGCCGTGAGGGTGAGCCGTATGCCGGTGGGCGCGGTGTCCTGCACGTAGGAGGCGAAGTCGGCCACGTCGTCGAAGGCGAAGCCGTACGCCTTGCCGTCCTGCGTGGCCGCGTGCACCGCCCTGGCGTAGTGGTTGGTCAGGGCGGTCCGGTAGAACGACGCGGCGTCCGTCGTCGGCTGGGCGGCCGAGGACAGCAGGGTGGAGCGGTTGAACCCGGCACCGAGGACCGCGGCGACTGGACCGGTCGTGCCGTCGTTGGGCGCGGCGAGGGCGCCGTCGCAGAACAGCACGTCCCGGGTGGACGGCCGGGCGAAGGACACCTGGGCGGGCCCGTCGAAGGTCAGCCGGTCACCGCGCACCCGGCCCGTGAAGGTCCCGGCGTTCGTGGTGACCGTGAGGTCCCTGCCGGTGTAGGCGCTCCACACCTCGTCGATGTACGGGGCGAGGTAGTCCTCGGGGAACAGACCGGCGTCCAGGCCGTGCCCCGGGGCGATCACGCGGCGGTCGTCCACGACCAGCGGGGCGAACTCCGGCACCTGCCGCACCGCCTCGAAGACGGCTGCCCGCCCGCCGGGGCGCAGGGTGCCCGTGATCTGTTCCTTCGCCCCGGTCAGCCGGATACTGAGCGGCACGCTGAACATGTCGACCATGGTGGTGTTGCAGAACATCCCGGCCGGGTTGTACGTGAACTCGGCGCAGTCGTGCAGCACCCCGTAGTCGGGGTCGGAGGCGACCCAGCCCGCCGGGTACCGCAGTGCGGGGTTGCCGTTGCCGTCGGTAACCGCCTTGAACTTCAGCTTCGCGCCGAGCGACACGTAGATCCGGCCGGAGAGGTACGGCAGTGACAGCGTTGTCGCGCCGCTGTCGGCCAGACCGATCGCGTAGTCGGTGTAGCCGTCGGCCCCGTTGTCCGACAGGGCCACGGGCACGGCGGTGCCGTCGGGGGCGACGCGCACCTGGCGGCCGTCCTGGTTGCCGACGATGTAGACGTGGACGTCGGCGTTGCCGAAGGAACCGGTGCTGTTGACGATCGTCAGCGGCAGGGCGCCGCCGGCTTCGGGCGCGGACGCGTCGCTGTCCGCGCCGGTGCCGGTGCCGGCGAGGGCCTGGGGGGCGACGGCGGCCACGGCGGGCGCGGCCACGACCGCGCCGCCGAACGCGGTGAGCAGCTTGCGGCGACCGAGGGGGCGGTGATGACGAGGAGTCATGTGGGGGGTCTCCTGCATGATCGGGGCATGACAATCTGAACAGCTCTGAGAGCGCTCTCAGGCCGTGGCCCGATGGTACGCAGAAGCCCCACCGGGGCCAACAGTCCGGACACGCGCCAACTGCTGCGTGTGGTATGCCCCTTGGGGTGGCTCCGCCCGGGTCCGGGTGGCGTGCCCAGGGCGGTGACCGAGACGCACCCGTGCCGGTGCCGGTGCCGGTGCCGGTGCGTCGGACGCTGTTCGGCCTGCTCCCGGCGGGCGGTCGCGAACCGGCGCCGGTGGGCGGCCGGGCTGATCGACGACTCGCGTGCGAAGGCGTGGCGCAGGTTCTCGTAACCCGGGAAACCGGCCAGGGAGACCGTTCGTGTGGCGTGTGCCCCTGGTCGAGCAGGGACTGCTCGTTGTCGAAGCGGACCGACTCGACGCACCGGGCCGCCGGATCCCCGGCGGCTCCGGCTGGGACGCGAGTGGCGGAGGTCCTGGGCAGTCGTCTCCGCCCGGCACCAGGAACATGTCGGTGGCCGGTTCCGCGGCGGCACCGCCGACCACGGCGATCCGCATCCCGGTCGAGGAGGTCACGCCGGCACCCGACGCCGGTACCAGGACGATGCGGTGGTCGGCACCGAGCGGATTCGCTTCGCCGAAGACCTCGGCGGGGCCGACGGCGTCCAGGAGTTCGACCCCGTCGTGGACGAGGGTCGCCACCCGATGCGTGCCGGGGTTCGCAGGCCCATCCTGGAGTGACCGGATTCGAGTGGTTCACGGTCGGACCGAGGCGGCGCCGGGGGCCGCGTGGCCGGCTTGGTGGAGAACGGACGCACGGTCCACTCACAGCACATCGCGGCGGAAGGCGAGGAGATCATGACCGACACCATCGCAGGGGTGGAAATACCCGGTACCCCGGCCGTCACGGAGGCCACGGAATTCCTCCGGGAGAGGACGAATCCCCTGATCTTCCACCACTCCCGGCGGGTTTTCCTCTTCGCTTCCCTCCACGCGGGCGAAATGGACCTGCAGCCCGATCCCGAGTTGCTCTACGTCTCGGCGATGTTCCACGACGCGGGTCTGCTGGTCCCGTTCTCCGGCACGCAGCAGCGTTTCGAGCTGGACGGTGCCGACCACGCACGGAGATTCCTGCTCGACCGCGGGTTCTCCGAGGACGCCGCCGAGGTGGTCTGGAGGGCGATCGCCCTGCACACGACACCGGGGATCCCCGGTCGGATGGAGCCCGAGGTCGCCGCCACGAACCACGGCGTGCTGACCGACGCGATCGGCTGGGGACTCGGCGGACTGGACGGCGGCCGGGTGGACGAGATCGTCGCCGCACACCCTCGCGGTGATTTCAAGAAGGAATTCCTGCGGGTATTCGTCGACGGCCTCGCATATCGCCCGGACACCACCTACGGAACCGTCAACGCGGACGTCCTGGAACACTTCGTCCCCGGTTTCCGCCGTACGTCCATGGTGCAGCGCGTCATGGACGCTCCTTGGCCCCGGTGACCCCCCTCGCCCCGGGGGCTCGCCCCACACCCGGGCCTGGGTCCACTCGGTGAACCGGCGAAAGGCGGTCACGCCCGACCGTCCGAAGCTCGGTGGCAGCCGGTTCCCGATGCGGCCCGCGGTGGCCACGAAGACGATCGCGGCAGACATCTCGCGGTTCCCCCGTCGACGGTGTCCTCCGCCCCGCGGGCGTCCAGGAGCCGGCGGGACCACCCGCTGGGACAACTCCCACAGGACTTTCGGCGCCAACCGCTCGACAGGCGCGGCGGTCATCACCCCGGACCGCCGCAAGATCGCACCGACTGAAACGGTGTCATACACACCCAGAAGGGAACGCCTGTGCAAGCCATTACTGTCCGGGACCGCGAGGCCGGCGTCACGGGGCTGAGCCTCGAGGACCTGCCCCGTCCCCACGCCGCCGAGAACGACGTCGTCGTGCGCGTGCACGCCGCGGGCTTCACCCGGGGAGAACTCGACTGGCCCGCGACCTGGACCGACCGCGCGGGCCGCGACCGCACCCCGAGCGTGCCCGGGCACGAGGTCTCGGGCGTGGTGACGGAACTCGGCTACGGAACGACCGGCCTCACCATCGGCCAGCGGGTCTTCGGACCGACCGACTGGGCCCGCGACGGCTCGCTCGCCGAGTACGTGGCCGTGGAGGCCCGCAACCTCGCCCCGCTCCCCGCCGACGTCGACCACACGGTGGCGGCCGCGCTGCCGATCTCCGGACTGACCGCCTGGCAGGGCCTGTTCGACCACGGCCGGCTCACCACCGGACAGACCGTCCTGATCCACGGCGCCGCCGGCGCGGTCGGCTCGATCGCCGTCCAGCTCGCCCACGACGCGGGAGCCCGCGTGGTGGGCACGGGTCGCTTCGCCGACCGGGACACCGTCCTCGGCCTGGGCGCGCACGCGTTCCTCGATCTGGAGGCCGACGGGTGGGAGGACGCAGGCCGGGCCGACGTCGTGTTCGACGTGATCGGCGGTGGCGTCCTCGACCGCTCGGCCGCCCTCGTGCGGCCCGGCGGCACGCTCGTCACCATCGCCCGGCCGCCCACCGTGCGCCCCCAGGACGGACGAGTGGTCTTCTTCGTCGTGGAACCCGACCGCGCACGCCTGGCCGATCTCGCCCAGCGGGTGCGGGACGGCAGGCTCCGGGTACGGATCGGCGCGGTCCGGCCGCTGGCCGAGGCAGCCGCCGCCTTCGCCCGGCGCGAGCGCGTCCCCGGCCGCACGGTCATCCGCGTCGCGGAGGACTGAACGCGAGGACCGCCCGGCCGACCGGCACCGGCGCGCCCGGACCCGCCCCGACGCCGAACCGGTCAGGCGCTCACCGCGGTGGTCCGGAACCGGGCCCGGTACACCGTGGGAGAGACCCCGAGGGTGTTCTGGAACAGACGCCGCATGGTCTCCGAGGATCCGAAGCCGGCGTGCCGCGCGACCTCCTCCACCGGGGCGGTGCCCGAGGACAGCAGGACCTTGGCGGCCTCCAGGCGGACGGCGTCGACGTACTGCCCGGGCGTCATGCCCGTCTCCTGGCGGAACAGGCGGGTCAGGTGCCGGGTGCTGATGCCCACGCCCGCGGCGAGCGCGGCGACGCCGGCGGGGACCGACGGGTCCGCGGTGACCTCGTCCATCACCCGGCGCACCAGCGGATGCCGGCTCGGCGGAGTCATGCGGACGCTGAACTGCGACTGACCGCCGGGGCGGGCCATGAAGACGACGAGCTGACGCGCCACGTCCCTGGCGACGTCGGCGCCGTGGTCCTCCTCGACCAGGGCGAGCGCCATGTCGATGCCCGCCGTGACGCCCGCCGAGGTGACGAGGTGCCGGTCGCGCACGAACACCAGATCGGGTTCCACCCGCACCCCGGGGTAGGCGGCGGCCAGCTGGGGCGCCAGTTCCCAGTGGGTGGTGGCACGCCGCCCGTCCAGGATCCCGGTGTGCGCGAGCACGAAGGCACCCGCGCAGACCGAGGTCACCCTGCGCGTGCGCGCGGCGAGCGCGGCCACGAGCGGGACGAGACCGGGTTCGGCCGTGGCGCTCCGCCAGTCCCTGCGGCCGGGAACGACCAGCGTGTGCGGGCTCCCGGGCAGCTCCTCCAGGGAGGTGTCGACACCGATCCGCAGCCCGCAGGACGTGACGACGTCGTGGCCGTCCGGGGAGACGACCCGTACGTCGTAACGGGCGCCGGAGCGGTTGGCCGTCGTGAAGACCTCCAGGGGCCCGGCGACGTCCAGGAGCTGCACCCGGTCGAAGGCCACGATCACGACGACGTCCCCGCCGTCCGGCCGTGCTACTCCGCCCACGGAGAGTCGAGGACGGTGCGCACGAAGTCCCCCCGCTGGAACCCGGGCACGTAGTGCTCGAGCACATCGGCCTTGACGTTGCCGAAAGTCGTCTGTGGCCGGGGGCGGACACCGTCGGTGAACGCGGCGAGGATGCGCCGCTTGAAGTCGGGGCGGGGATGCAGGGCGACGACGTCCCGGCGGTCCGCTTCGGGGACGTCCGCGTATCCGATGCCGAGGACGTCGTACTCGACGCCCGCGGTGACCAGTGCGACCTCCGGCTCCATGAACTCGGGGATGCCGGGGGTGGTGTGCAGGGCGATGGCCGTCCACACCCGCCGCACGCTGTCCTCGGGCACGCCGTGCGACTGCAGGAAGCGACGGGCCTCGTCGGCGCTGTCGACCTCGAAGCGGCGCCCGCCGGCGCGGAACTGCTCGTTCAGGCCGAGGTCGTGGAACATGGCTCCGACGTACAGCAGCTCCGGGTCGAAGCTGAGGTCCCGGTTGCGGCCCTGGAGGCTGCCGAAGAAGTACACGCGGCGGGAGTGGTGGTAGATCAGCTCACTCGTGCTGTCGCGGACCAGCTCCGTCGCCTCGCGGGCCAGCTTGGTGTCGGGCACGGAAATTCCCGCAGTGCGGGTCGTGTCCGTGGTCATGACGTGTCACCTCGTTCTTCTCCGGATGCCGTGCCGGGTCGGCACAGCACCAGTGTTCTTCGCCGGGGGCGCGCTCGCCATGTCCACGGGGCCATGTATCCCACGGATACGGACATCATCGTCCCGGCATGCTTGACCTTGACACCGGCGGCAAGGTCGCACGATGGCCCGCGTGGAGATCACCGCATCGCAGAGCAGCAGGGTCGTCGTCGTCACCGGGGCCGGTACCGGGATCGGGCGGGCCACCGCGCGGGCCTTCGCCGGTGAGGGCGCCCGCGTGGTCGTGGTCGGCCGGCGACGTGGACCACTGGAGGAGACCGCCGCGGCGGACGGCCGGATCACGCCGCTGCCCGCCGACATCACCGGCGACGGGGAGCCCGAGCGGATCGTACGGGAGGTGCTGGGGGCGTACGGTCGGCTGGACGTGCTGGTCAACAACGCCGCCATCGTGCGCGGCGGAGCCCTCGGCACGCTGGGCCGGGAGGTGATCACCGATCAGCTCGACACGAACCTCGTCGCCCCCGTGCTGCTCGCCCAGGCTGCGCTGCCGTCTCTGGAGGCGTCGGGCGGCGTGATCGTCAACGTCAGTACGTCGGTGGGGCAGCGGGCCTGGCCGGGCAGCTCGGTCTACGCCGCCACCAAGACCGCCCTCGAACTGCTGACGCGCAGTTGGGCGGTCGAACTGGCCCCTCGCGGCATCCGCGTGGTGGCCGTCGCCCCCGGCGCCGTCGACACCCCCATCGGCGAGCACCAGGGACTGACGCCGGAGCGCATGGCCGCGGTGCGGCAGTGGCAGCTGGCACACACCCCGCTGGGCCGGATCGGCAGGCCCGAGGAGGTGGCCTGGGCGATCACCCGACTCGCCGCCCCGGCCGCGTCGTTCGTCACCGGGGTCGTGCTCCCGGTCGACGGCGGGGCGGTCGTGGCGTGATAGGAGTGCTCCGGGAGGTGCGACGGGTGCGGATCGGTGAGCTGGCCAGGGCGACGGGGACGACCGCCCGTGCGCTGAGACACTACGAGCAGGCCGGGCTGATCTCCTCCGAGCGGGCGTCCAACGGCTACCGCGTCTACGACGAGGGCGTAGTGGTGCGGGTGCGCAACATCCGCCACCTGCTGTCCGTCGGACTCACCCTGGACGACGTGCGCGTGTTCCTGCCGTGCCTGGACGGCGACGTGGCCGCGGCACCGCCCTCGGACAAGGGCCTGCGGGTGGCACGGGAACGGCTCGCGGTCCTCGACGAACGCATCGCCGCCCAGACCGAGGTCCGCGACCGGCTGGCGGCCGCGCTCGGGGAGCGGACGGCCGGGCGCATCCGGCCGGTGGCCTGACCGGTCGCCCCCCCCATGGCCCCGGTGGCCCGGTGGCCCGGTGCCCCGGGCCGGGCCGGGCCGGGCACGCTCCCGCCCAGTGCCAGTGCCAGTGCCGGTGCCGGTGCCGGTGCCGGTGCCGGTGCCGGTGTCGGCGTCGGTGTCGGCGTCCGGTGGCATGCTGGCCGGCGAGGCGGTCACCGGGACGGACGGCGGAGGCGACGTGGGGTTCGAGGGCGAGGTCTGGCACGTGCGTGGCCGGACGGACGCGAAGGCGCGGGTCGGGGAGATCCTCATCGAGGACGCGGACTTCCCCTGGCTCTCCGGCAGGTTCACCCCAGGACCGGCGTACGACGCCGTCCGGGACCTGTTCGTCCGCGAACTCGCCCTCGCCGAGCGGGACGACGACGGGCATGGGGACGAGTGGGAGGCCACCTGCGACGAGATCGGAGCGCGCGTGTCGCTGGTCTCGCCCGACGGTCCGGTGGCCGAGTTCCTTCTGCACATCGACGGGGACCGGGCCTGGTTCCGGTGGAGCGAGGAACCGTTCGGGAGCTTCGGGTCCTTCGGGGACAGGGGCGGCGACGGCTGACCGCCGTCACCCTCCGTCGCCGAGCAGCGCTTCCGCCTCGGCGAGGATCTCCGTCACCCGGAGACCGAACACGGCGTCGCACGGATGCGGGCGCCCGGTCCGCGCGGCGGCCAGGAGGGCGTCCACGGCCCGTCGGAGCGCGGGCACCGGGCCCTCCGGGCTCTCCGGCATCAGCGTCACCCCGGTACCGCCCCGCAGCTCCACCGCGGCGCCCGCCGCGGCGGGCGGTGCCGTCAGGCTGAGTGTGAGTGTGCTGGACGTCCCGCCGGCATGGTCGAGGACCAGCTGGACGGTGTCGCCGGGACCGGGCACGGCCGCCGCCACCCGCCGTACGTCCCCCAGGACCGGCAGCAGCACGGACAGGGCGTGCGGGCCGACGTCCCACAGAGCGCCCTTCTCGCGGCGCCACGGCGAGCGCGCGAACGGGCTGTCGCCGCCGAACACCGCGCCGAGCCACTGCGCCCGCGCCGTGAACCAGTCACCCGCCTCGGCCTGTTCGGTGATCCACGCCTCGGTCCCGGGCTGGAACCGGGCCGTGAAGAAGACGACGGAGGCGACACCGGCCTCCCGCACCGCTTCGGCCACCGCCCGCCCCTGCGCGACCGTCGTCGCGAGCGGCTTGTCCAGCAGCAGATGACGCCCGGCACGCGCCGCGCGCACCGCGAGCTCGGCCTGCACGGCCGGCGGCAGTGCCACGGCGACGGCCTCCACGTCGGCGAACAGGGCGTCGACGTCGTCGTAGGCGCGCGTGCCGTGCCGTTCCGCCAACTCCTCGGCGGCCTTCGGCCGGCGTCCCCACACGCCCACGAAGTCCACGTCGTCGTGCCGGTCCAGGGCGGGCGCGTGCGTCATCTCCGCCCAGGGACCGGTACCGAGCAGTCCGATGCGCATGCCGCCGCCTCTCCACGCTGCCTGACCGACGCAGGCCGGGGACCACCGCCGGCCGGCCGGCACCGAGCGTGACACACGCCCCGGGTGCCCCCGCAAGTCCTCGGCCGGGGGACACGACGCACCCGCCGAGCCGGCCGGTGTCCTCTGACACCGCGGCACCCGGTCCGGCCGCCGAGGGCGCACCGGCCGCCGCGCGACACATCGAAGCACCCGAGCCCGTACCGGTGGCGCCCTCCTCGCCCGCGTCCCACGAGACCGGTGATTCTGCCGATCCCCCGAGCGCCCCGCCCGTCGACAGTGGCACAGCAGTTCATCGGCGAGGTCCGACCGGCGGATGTCCCGGGACAGCGACCCCACGTGTCCGGGACCGTGTGCGACCACCGGCCGGGCGACCCGCCACGACAGAGAGGACGACTCCTCGTGCAGCAGAACCCCCACACCCACGCCGCCCCCCGCGGCGCGCGCCGGCGGCTGGCCGGTGTCACGGCGGCACTCGCCGCCGTCGTCGCGCTCAGCACCCTCACCGGCCCGGGCGCCCACGCCGCCGACAACCCGTACGAGCGCGGCCCGGCGCCGACCACCTCCAGCATCGAGGCGCTGCGCGGCCCCTACGCCGTGTCGGAGACGAGCGTCTCCCCACTCGCCGTCACCGGCTTCGGCGGCGGCACGATCTACTACCCGACCAGCACCAGTGACGGCACGTTCGGCGCCGTCGTCATCTCGCCCGGCTTCACCGCGTACCAGTCCTCCATCGCCTGGCTCGGTCCGCGCCTGGCCTCGCAGGGCTTCGTCGTCCTCACCATCGACACCCTCACCACCATGGACCAGCCCGACTCCCGGGGACGGCAGTTGCTCGCCGCCCTGGACTACCTCACCGAGCGCAGTTCCGTGCGCGGACGGATCGACAGCAGCCGGCTCGGCGTGATGGGCCACTCGATGGGCGGCGGCGGCACGCTCGAGGCCGCCAAGTCCCGGCCCTCGCTCCAGGCCGCGATCCCCCTCACCCCCTGGAACCTCGACAAGACCTGGCCCGAGGTCACCACCCCGACCCTGATCGTGGGCGCCGACGGCGACACCGTCGCACCGGTCGCCTCCCACTCCGAGCCCTTCTACTCCAGCCTGCCGTCCACCACGGACCGCGCGTACCTGGAGCTGAACGGCGCGACCCACTTCTCGCCGAACACGTCGAACACGACGATCGCGAAGTACAGCATTTCCTGGCTCAAGCGGTTCATCGACAACGACACCCGCTACGAGCAGTTCCTGTGCCCGCTGCCGCGGCCCAGCCTGACCATCGAGGAGTACCGGGGCAACTGCCCGCACGGCTCCTGATGCTCCACGGCACGGTCCGGCGGCGGTCGCGCGTACGGCGGCCGCCGCCGGTGCGCTGTGCCGCCGCACGGCCGCGGGCCGTGCGCCCTGGGCACCCGCACAGCGCTGTCCCGCGCACATCGTGAAGGAACCGCTGGTGGGGCGGCCGACACCTGGCCGAACCGGCGCGCGGCGGGCGTGGACCGGTGCCTTCCGCCTCTGGTTACGCGCGCGTAACCTCCCGGGAATGACCGGAGAGACGACCGTACGCACGGCCGTGCGGATCCACGGCCGCGGCGCGCAACGACGCGTGGTGGGGGAGCTGTTGGAGGGCCTGGCCGCCCGCGGCGGCCACCTGGTGGTGACCGGGGAACCCGGGCTCGGCCGCACCACCCTCCTCCAGTGGGCCGCCCGGTCCTTCACGGCCGGTCCCGTACTGCGCCTCGGCGCCCCGACGGACCGGTGCGCACCCGCGCCGGCCGAGGACCTGCTCACCACCCTGCGGACGGCGGCCGGTGACGGCCCGCTGCTCGTGTGCGTGGACGACGCGCATCGGTGGGGCCCGCCGGCCCGGGCCGCCCTCGGCCGCGCGGCGGAGCACCTGCACCCGGCGGACCGGGTCGGCCTGCTCCTGTCCGTGGCCGGACACCGCGCCGTCGACCCCGAGTACGCCCATCTGCCCGCCCTGCGCCTGGACCCGCTGACGCCGCCGCAGGCCGACGCCCTGCTCGACGACGCGACCGACGGCACCGCCGACCCGGCCGTGCGCGCGGAACTGCTGGCCGAGGCGGAGGGCAACCCGGGCCTGCTGCTCGCCCTGGTCCGCCGCCTGTCGCCCGCCGAACTGCGCGGGCACCGGCCGCTGCCCAGGCCCCTGGCGGACGCCGGCACCCTGGCGGGCGTGGCGGGCGCGGCCCTGACCGGGCTGCCGCCGGACGTGCGGGACCTGCTGCTGACGGTGGCGGCGGCCGCACGGGCGTCGGAGGCCCCGGACGTCGACGCCGGCCTCGTCCTGGCCGCCGTACGGCGCCTGCGTCCGGCCGCAGCGCCCGCGTCGTGCCCGGAACCGGTGCCCGGACTCCTCGCGCACGCCGAGGGACGGCTCCGTTTCCACAGCCCGCTGGTCGCCCGCACCGTCCACGCCACCGCCGCACCGGACCGCCGCCGCGCGGCCCACCGCGCGCTGGCCGACGTCCTGGAGGCCGCAGGCCGGCGGCTCCCCGCGCTGCTGCACCACGCCTGGTCCCTGACCGGCGCGGCTCCCGAGCCGGCCCTCGCGGACCGGCTCGCGGCCCGGGCGGCCGACGAGCCCGCCGCGCCGCACCGGCTGCGCGCGACGGCGTACGCCCGCGCCGCCGAGCTGTCGGCCGACGGCCCGACCCGGGCGGAGCGGTACACGGCCGCGGCCGAACAGGAGTTGCTCGCCGGCCGGCCGGACCGTGCGCGTCCGCTGCTCACCACGGCGCGGGAGTGCGCCGCGCCCGCCGGGGTGCGGGGCCGGGCCGAGCTGGTGCGCGGGCTGACGGAACTGCGGGACGGCCCCGTCGGCGACGCGCACCAGTCCCTGCTGCTGGCCGCGTCCCTGCTCGCCGCCGAGGCCCCCGGTCAGGCAGCGGCCGCCGCCCTGTCCGCCGCCGACGCGGCCTGGGCGGCCGGAGACCTGCCGGCGTGCCTGGCCGCCCTCGGCCCGCAGCCACCCGACCGGACCCCCGGCCCAGGCGACGCCGGGCAGCCGCACGCGTCCGCCGCCGTTCCGCCCGCCGACCTCGTGCACGACCACCGTGTCGGCATGCGGGCGCTGCTCGAAGGGCGGCTGGACCGCGCGGCGGCACCGCTCGGACGCGTCGTGGAACGCGCCGGGACCGAGGAGAGCCCCGAGGCCCTGCTGCGGGCCGCGGCGGCAGCGCTGCTGCTGGGCGAGGTGGACGCCGCCCGCCGGGCCGGCGCGCGGGCCCTCGCCGCCGCGCGCCACCTAGGGTCGGACGCCCTGCTCCCGCGGGCACTGGAGTACCTCGCCTACGCCGAGCTGCGCGCCGGTCGGCACCCGCAGGCCCGCGCCCACGCCGAGGAGGGCCTGCGCACCGCGCTGCGGGCCGGACAGCGCAACACGGCGGCCCAGCACCGGGCGGTACTGGCCCTCGCGGCGTCGATCGAGGACGAGCCCGACGTCGTCGCCCGGCACGTGGCGGCCGCGCTGGCCACCGCCCGCCGGCACGGACTGGCCCAGGCGGCCACCCTGGCGGAGTGGGCGGCGGCCCGGGCCGACCTCGGGCGCGGCCGTCCCTTCGACGCCGCCGACCGGCTCGGCCTCCTGGTCCTCCCCGGGCCCCGGCGCGGGCACTTCGCGGTGTGGCGGCTCGCCGTGCCCTGCTTCGTGGAGGCCGCCGTCCTCGCCGGCCGGCACGAGGACGCCCGGACGCTCCTGGCGGACTTCGCCGGCTGGGCGGCCTTCGGCGCCGATCCGCAGGCCGCCGCCCAACTGGCCCGCTGCCACGCCCTGCTGGCTCCGCCGGAGGACACCGACGCGCTGTACGTGTGCGCGCTCGCCCGGCACGACGAGGCGGGCGGCGACTTCGAACGGGCCCGCACCGCGCTGCTGTACGGCAAGTGGCTGCGCCGCCGGCGCCGGCCGCGCGAGGCCCGCGACCGCCTCGGCGCCGCGCTGGCCGGCTTCGAACGGTGCGGCGCCGGTGTCTGGGCCGAGCAGGCACGCGGCGAACTGCGGGCGCTCGGGGCCGCCTCGCGCGCCTTCGCGGGCGCCGGCGCCCTCACCCGGCTGACGCCGCAGCAACTGCGCATCGCCCGGCACGTCGCCGAGGGCGCCACCAACCGGGAGGTCGCGCTGACCCTCGCGGTGAGCACCCGCACCGTCGACTACCACCTCCGCAAGGTCTTCGCGGCCCTCGGCGTACGGTCCCGGCTGGAGCTGGCGCGCGTGGTCGAACAGGCGGAACAGGGGGAACGGGCCGAAAAGACCGGTGCACAACCCTAGGGACCGACCGGACGGTATGCCATCCTTCGGGGCAGGACGAGTCAGGGGGCAGGCCGGGCGCGGGCGGACGGCCCGCCGTGGTCTCCCCCGTGAGCCCTGGCCCGGGGAGGACCGCGATGCAACACGCCGTACGGTCACGAGCAGCGATCCGCACCGCCGCACTGACGCCCGTTCCGCGCCCCCGGACACCGGGCGTCGCCTCGCTCATGGACGCCGACGCCCTGCGGGTCCTGCACCGGGCGGCCCGCGGGCTGCTCGACGACCTGCCGGAGCTGACCGACCGGCTGGTGTCGCTGCTGCGGGAGCTGGAGCCGGCGTACCGCGCCGTTCTGGCGAAGGACCCCAGCGCGACCTGGCAGGAGGCGCACCGCTCGCTGCGGCACGGCGTGGCCTCGCTGCTCGACCCGCGCGGCGCCCGGGACGCGGCCCGCCGCTGCTCCTGGCGGATCGGCACCACCCGCGCCGAACAGGGGCTGCCGCTGGACGCCCTGCTGCACGCCTTCCGCCTCGGCGGGTCCCTGGTGTGGCAGCGGCTGGTCGAGGAGACCTCCCGCACCGCATCCGAGGACGTGCGGCTGCTGGTGCACGTGGCCGCCGACGTGTGGAACTTCGTCGACGAGCACTGCACCCTCGTCGCGGACGCCTACCGGCAGACCGAGTGGCAGCTGAGCCGCCGCCGCGAGAACCGGGCCCGGCTGCTGGCGGCCGGTCTGCTCGACGGCACCAGCCGCATCGCCGACCTGCCCGAGGCGGCGCAGGCGCTGGACCTGCCGGAACAGGGCCGGTACGTCGTCGTCGCCGTCACCGGCGTGCACCCCGCACGCTCCGCCGCCGCCCGTGCCGCCGTCGTACCGGACGGGACGCGCGTCCACTGGCACACCGGGGCGGAGGTGGACTACGGCATCGTGCTGCTCGGTGCCGGGGACGACGAGCCGCCGGTACCGGGAGACGCCGTCCCGGGTCTGCGGATCGGCGTCGGCAGCCCCGTCGAGGGACTGGCCGCCGTCGGCGAGGCGCGCGGGCTCGCCGACACCGCCCTGCGCATCTGCCCCGCGGACGGCGGCACCGTCCGGCTGACCGAGCACCTCCCCGCCGCCCTGGTCGTGTCGGGCCCCGACCTCGGCCGGGCCCTCGCCGACAGGGTGCTCGGCCCGCTGCTGCGGCTGGAACCCGCCGACCGGGACGTCCTGCTGGACACCCTGACGACGTGGCTCGACTGCGACGGCTCGGCGCAGCGGGCCGGCGAACGCCTCTACTGCCACCGCAACACCGTCCTCAACCGCCTGCGCCGCTGCGAACAACTGACGGGCCGTTCCCTGTCCCGCCCCGCCGACCTGGTCGAAATCACGCTGTCCCTGACAGCCCACCGCCTCCTCCCGGCCTGACCGACCGACGTGACTGCCCGCAGCCGTACCGCCCCAGCTGCGGGCAGTCGTGCCGCCCCCAGTGCCTGAACGGCCTGGGAGGTACCCCCAGGGGCGGCACGGGTGGGCGCAGCGGCACCCCGTGGCGCCGGGCCACGTGACCCACCCGCCCACCCGCCCGCCCCTGGGCATTCGCACAGACTCCCCGCCCCCACACTGGGACGCCGCATCGACCCACCGCCCACCCCCTGTACGCCCCCCGCCCTCCGTGCTGTGGTGAGCCCCCCTTCCCCGTCACCGTGCCCCTCCCGGCCCGGTCCTCAGGAGCCGCGATGCCCGCAGCACCACCGGACGGTGAGCCCGCCCTGCGCGTCGAGAGCCTCGACGTGACGTACGGCCGCGCCCTGTCCGCTCTCCGTTCCGTGTCCCTGACCGTCCCGCACGGCGGCGTCGTCGCCCTGCTCGGCGCCAACGGCGCCGGCAAGACGACCTTGCTCCGCGCCGTCTCGGGCACCCTGCGCCTGCACCGCGGCGCGATCACGGCCGGCCGGGTCCGCTACGGCGACACGACCCTCGACGGCCGCGACCCGGTCGCCGCCGTGCGCGCCGGAGTGGTGCAGGTGCCCGAGGGCAGGCGGGTGTTCGCCGGACTCACCGTCGACGAGAACCTGCGGGCCGGCGGCCTCGGCCTCTCCCGGCGCGCCCCGGCCCAGGTCCGCGAGGCCCGGGACCGCGTCTTCGCCCTCTTCCCCCGGCTCGCCGAACGCACCCGCCAGGCCGCGGGCCTGCTGTCCGGCGGCGAGCAGCAGATGCTGGCCATCGGACGCGCCCTGATGGCGGCCCCCCGCCTGCTCCTCCTCGACGAACCCTCCCTCGGACTCGCCCCGCTCATGGTGGACCGGATCGCCGAGGTGGTCCGCGAGATCAACACCCAGGGCACCGCAGTCCTCCTGGTCGAGCAGAACGCCGGCATGGCACTCTCCCTCGCCGGCCACGCCCACGTCCTGGAGGTCGGCGAGATCCGCCTGTCCGGCCCGGCCGCCGAACTCGCGCGGACCGACGCCGTACGCCGCCTGTACCTGGGCGAGACCACCGACGACCAGGGGGCCGCGTGACCACCCGCACCACCGCGCCCCCCGCGCTCGAGGTCCGCGGCGTCACCGTGCGCTTCGCCGGACTCACCGCCCTCGACGACGTGTCCTTCACGATCGCCCCGGGCACCGTGCACGCCGTCATCGGACCCAACGGCGCCGGCAAGTCCACCTGTTTCAACGTCCTGTCGGGTCTGTACCGGCCCGCCGCCGGCACCGTACGGCTCGGCGACGCCGAGCTGACCCGGCTCGCCCCGCACAAGATCGCCGCCCTCGGCGTGGCCCGCACCTTCCAGAACATCGTCACCACCCAGGGCACCGTCGCCGACAACCTGATGCTCGGCCGCCACGCCCTGACCCGCGCCGGCTTCGCCGCCAGCGCCCTGCGCCTGCCGCGCGCCGTGCGCGAACAGCGCGAACACCTCGCCAAGGCCCGGGAGATCGCCGAACTCACCGGGCTCGGAGCCCACTTCGACTCACCCGTCGCCCTGCTCTCCTACGGCGACCGCAAGCGGGTCGAACTCGCCCGCGCCCTCTGCCTGGAGCCCCGTGTGCTGCTGCTCGACGAACCCGTGGCCGGCATGAACGCCGCCGAACGCGTCCGCATGACCGAGGTCGTCCGGGAGGTCCGCGCCGAACTCGGCCTGTCCGTCGTCCTGGTGGAGCACGACATGGGCCTGGTCATGCGGCTCGCCGACGACGTCACCGTCCTCGACTTCGGCAGGGCCATCGCCCACGGCACCCCCGACGAGGTCCGCCGCGACCCCGAGGTGCTGCGCGCCTACCTGGGCACCGACACCACCGGGGAGGACGTGGCATGAGCGGCTTCCTCGACAACCTCCTGAACGGCCTCGCCCTCGGCTCGGTCTACGCCCTGATCGCCCTCGGCTTCGTCACCATCTTCAAGGCCTCGGGCGTCCTCAACTTCGCCCACGGCTCCCTGCTCCTGCTCGGCGGCTACCTCGTCGCCGTCCTCCACGACAACCTCGGCTTCGCCGGCGCGCTGGCTCTCGCCGTCGTCGCCACGGCCGCCGTGGCCGGCGCGCTCGACCGCCTGCTCCTCCAGCGCGGGGAGCAGGACGCCCACGGCGCCCATGTGCAGACGATCGTGACCATCGGCATCGACATCGTCCTGGTCACCGACCTGGCCCGGCGCATCGGCGGCGACCTGCTGCCCCTCGGAGACCCCTGGGGCGACGCGGTGACCGACCTGGGACCGGTGACCGTCGCGGACAGCCGCCTCGCCGCGATCCTGGTGTCCGCCGTGGCCATCGCCGGCGCCTTCGCCCTCTTCCGGTTCACCCCCTGGGGCCTCGCCCTGCGCGCGGCCGCCGAGGACGCCGAGGCCGCCGCCCTCATGGGCGTACGGCTGACCCGGATCCGCACCGTCGCCTGGTGCCTGGCAGGCGGCCTCGCCGCGCTCGCCGCGGTCTTCCTCGTCGCCTTCCCGGCGCCGGGCCTGGAACGCACCACCGGGCAGATCGCCCTGAAGGCCTTCCCGGCCGCCATCCTCGGCGGCATGGCCTCCCCGGTCGGCGCCCTGGTCGGCAGCATGCTGATCGGCCTCACCGAGGCGTTCGTCGCCGGCTACCAGTCCGATCTGCACGTCCTCGGCGAGGGCTTCGGCGACGTCGCACCGTACGCCGTGATGGTGCTGGTCCTCCTGATCCGCCCGGCGGGACTGTTCGCGGCGAAGGGAGCGGCCCGTGTCTGACCTCCGCAAGGCGGGCGCCCTCCTCGATCGCGGCGGATTCCTGCTGCCCGCCCTCCTCCTGTGCGCCCTGCCCTTCTACCTGGACGCCTTCTGGCTGCGTATCGGCCTGTTCTCGATGGCCGCGGCCATCGGTGCCGTGGGACTCGGCCTGCTCAGCGGCACCGCGGGACAACTCTCCCTCGGGCACGCCTTCTTCCTCGCCGTCGGCGCCTACGGCTACGTGTGGCTGGCGGGCGAGCCCGGGCCGGGGCTGCCGCCGGCGCTCGCCGCGGTCCTCGCGGTCCTGCTCGCCGGGGTCGCGGGCGGGCTGTTCAGCCCCGTCGCCGCCCGGGTGAAGGGCATCTACCTGGGCGTGGCCACCCTCGCCCTCGTCTTCCTCGGCCACCACGTCCTGCTCACCGCGGACTCCGTCACCGGCGGCTTCAACGGCCGGTCGGTGCCGCCGCTGGAGCTCGGCGGGTTCACGTTCGACGGGTCCGGCCCCGAACTGACGGTCCTGGGCGTGCCGTTCGGCGCCGAGGAACGGCTCTGGTACCTGGGCCTCGCCCTGTTCGCCGTCACCTGGTTCACCGCGCGCGGGCTGCTGCGCGGCCGCCCCGGGCGCGCCCTGGTGGCGCTGCGCGACAGCGAGACGGCGGCGTCCGTGATGGGCGTCCACGTGGCGAGGTACCGCTCGGCGGCGTTCGTCGTCTCCTCGATGTACGCGGGCCTCGCCGGCGTGCTGCTCGCCCTCTCCTTCCGCCGCGTCGTGCCCGACTACTTCTCCCTCGCCCTTTCCGTCGACTACCTCGCCATGATCGTCATCGGCGGCCTGGGTTCCGTCGCCGGGGCCACCGCCGGGGCCGTCTTCGTCACCGCGCTGCCCCTGCTGATGACGCGCTACGCCGACCAGCTGCCCCTGGTCGCGGCCCCCGGCTCCGGCGACGGCACGATCGGACCCACCGAGGCCGCCCGCTACCTCTACGGCGCGGCGATCGTCGTGATCCTCCTCCACGCCCCCGACGGCCTCCACGGCCTGGCCCGCCGGACCCGCGCCCGCCTGCGCCGACGGCCCTCCGTCACCGGCCCGCCCGACACCGGGCCCACGCCCCGGACCACCTCCGCCACCACCGCACGAGCCAAGGAGCACACCCCGTGAACGTCACGCACCCCAGGCACCGCACCACCCGGACCGCCGCCCTGGCCGCGGCCCTGGCCGCCGTGCTCCTCGCGGGCACCGCCTGCAGCTCCAAGGCGGACGGCAAGAGCACCGGCGACGGGGCCGACGGCGTCAAGGCCGGTCCCGGAGTCAGCGACAAGGCCATCAAACTGGGTGCCCTCACCGACCTGACCGGCCCCTACGCCACCCTCGGCAAGAGCATCGTGCAGGCCCAGCAGATGTGGGCCGACGAGACCAACGCCGCGGGCGGCATCTGCGGGCGCAAGGTGGAGATCGTCGTCAAGGACCACGGCTACGACGTGCAGAAGGCGGTCACCGCCTACGCCGACATCTCCCCGGACGTCGTCGCCCTGCCCCAGGTCATCGGCTCCCCGGTGGTCGCCGCCCTGCTCGACGACATCGAACGCGACCACGTGCTGACCTTCCCGCAGGCCTGGGCCGCCTCCCTGCTCGGCAAGGACTCCGTCCAGGTCCTCGGCACCACCTACGACATCGACATGATCGCCGCCGTCGACTTCCTGACGCGCACCAAGAAGATCGCCGAGGGCGACACCATCGGCCACGTCTACTTCGAGGGCGACTACGGCGCCAACGCGCTGGAGGGCTCGACGTGGGCCGCCGAGAAGACCGGGATGAAGGTCGTCGGCCAGAAGATCAAGGCCACCGACACCGACCTGTCCGCGCAGGTTTCGGCGCTGGGCAAGGCGGGGGTGAAGGCCGTCCTGATCAGCGCCGGCCCCGCCCAGACCGCATCCCTCGCCGGCGTGGCCGCCTCCAAGGGGCTGACCGTGCCGATCGTCAGCAGTGCCCCGGGGTACGCCCCGCAGCTGATGAAGACGCCCGCGGCGAAGGCGCTGGAGGCCATGGTGCACGTGGTCAGCGCGGCACCGGCCACCAGCTCGGACCTGCCGGGCGTCCGGAAGATGGTCGCCTCCTACGGGAAGAAGTACCCGGGCTCCCCGGTCGACTCGGGTGTGCTCTCCGGGTACAACGCCGCCCAGCTGATCGGCGCGGACCTGAAGAAGGCCTGCGAGGGCGGCAGCCTCACCCGTGAGGACGTGGTCAAGGCGCACCGCTCGCAGCACGACGCCGACACCGGCCTCGGCACCCCGCAGGACTTCACGGACGTCTCCGCACCCGCGAGCCGCTCCACCTATGTGCTGAAGCCCGACGCCAAGGCCGTCGGCGGCCTGGTCGGCGTCGAGGAGGCCCACCGGGCAGCCGGCGTCGACGCGTACCTGGCCGCACGCGGCTGACGCGGGGGAGAGGCCGTCAAGGGCCGTCGTCAGGCGCCCTCTTGGCGGCCCCTCGGTCCGACATCTGGTTCGCCTGACCACCGGGTCTCTAGGATGTACTCTCTGTCATGCCAGTGCAGTTGGCGCGGTACGGAGCTGGGGGAACGATGCAAGCCGACAAGCAGCTGTCCACGAAGATCGACGCCAACGTGCCAACGGCCGCACGCATGTACGACTACTACCTGGGCGGCAAGGACAACTACGCGGCCGACCGGTCGGCGGTGGCGGAACTCGACAAGGTCGTCCCCAGCACGCGCCGACTGGCCCTGAACAACCGGCGTTTCCTGCAGCGCGTCGTCAGGGTCCTCGCCGAGGACTACGGCATCCGGCAGTTCCTCGACCACGGGTCCGGCCTGCCCACGCAGGACAACGTGCACCAGGTCGCGCAGCGCGTCGACCCCGATTCGCGGGTCGTCTACGTCGACAACGACCCGATGGTGCTGGTCCACGGCCGGGCGCTGCTCGACCAGAACGACCGCACCGCGGTCATACACGCCGACATGCGCTCGACCGAGGAGATCTTCTCCCACCCGGAGACGCAGCGCCTGATCGACTTCTCGCAGCCGGTGGCGGTGCTGTTCAACTCGGTCTTCCACTGCATCCCGGACAGCGAGACCGACGGGCCGATGGCCGTGGTCCGCCGTGTGACCGAGCGGCTCGTGCCCGGCAGCTACGCCGTGATGTGCCAGCTGGTCAGCGAGGACGCCGAAGTGCGGAAGTTCGTCACGGAGTTCATGGACCAGGCCACGCAGGGACACTGGGGCCGCGTCCGCGAGCCGAAGGACGTGGAGGCCTGGTTCGAGGGCATGGACATCCTGGAGCCGGGCCTGGTGGAGGTCTCCACCTGGCGTCCGGACAGTGAGGTGGTTCCCCGGCAGCTCACCGACGAGTGGATCGAGTTCGGCGGCCTGGGCCGCATCCGCTAGCCGACACGGAACACCGGGCCGTGCGCGGCGGCGGAAACGCGGCGCACGGCCCGCTCGCTGCCGAGTTCCCCGAGCCCTGCGGTCACCGCACCCGCTCTCGCCCGCTCACTTCGCGGCGTAACGACCCGACACCGTCTCGCGCAGCATCTCCAGGGACTCGCGCGGAGTCAGCGCCTCGTCGGCCAGGCGGTCCAGGGCGACCCGGTACTCCTCGGTCTCGTCGCGGTCCTCGAGGAAATTGGCGCTCCTGATGTGCTCCAGGTAGACCACGTCGGGCAGGTCACTGCCGCCGAAGCGCAGATACGTCACCGGGATCGCGGGCGCCGACGCGTTGGTCACGTCCAACGGCACGATCTGCAGGGTCACATGGGGCCGCCCGGCCATCGTGACCAGGTGCTCGAGCTGCTCCCGCATGACGTCGCGACTGCCCAGCACACGGAGCAGCACCGACTCGTCGATGATCGCCCACATCTGCGGCGCGTTCGCGCGGTGCAACAACTCGGCCCTGCGCGTCCGCAGTTCGACACGCCGCTGGACCTCGGCGGCCGGGGCGTTCGGCAGGCCGCGCTCGACGACGGCACGGGTGTAGGCCGGGGTCTGGAGCAGTCCGGGAACGTACTGGATCTCGAAGGTGCGGATGGTCGCCGCGGCCTCCTGGAGGCCGACCAGGCGGTCGAACCACTCGGGCATCAGACGCTTGTCGTACCGCTGCCACCAGCCCGGCTCGCCGGCGCGCTGCAACAGCTTCAGCAGCACGGAGGCCTCGTAGGGGTCGGTGCCGTAGAGCTTCAGCAGCGCGCGGACGTCGTTCTCCGTCGGAGGCCTGCGGCCCTTGCCCGACTCGATGCGCGACAGCTTCGCCGGGCTGAACCGCAGCTCCCGCGCCGCCTGGTCCTGGGACAGACCGGCGTCCTCGCGGTACCCCGCCAGCTGCACCCCGACGAGCATCTTCAGCAGAGTGGGGGCCGGTTCGGTCCGGTCCAGGTAAGGTTCGAGACGGGAGACGCGGGGCGACGCGGCGGACATCCTGACTCCCAGCAGACCGGCAGACTTGATGAACACACTATCTCATCCTTCCGGCCTCCAGCGCATGAGCCCGTGATAATCGGGTAGTTGGCCTCCGCTTCACCGTCGGCGTGCGCTGCGGCGACCACTCCCCGAGCGCCGTCACGGAAGGTGGCCGGTCACAGTAGGTGGTCGAACTCGCCGTCCTTCGCGCCGGCCAGGAAGGCGGCGACCTCCGCGGAGGTGTAGACGAGCGCGGGGCCGTCCGGATCACGGGAGTTGCGCATCGCGATGCCCCCGTCCACGAGGGCGACCTCCACGCAGTTGCCCTCGGCGTTGCTGTGCCGGCTCTTCTTCCAGCAGGCGTCCAGCGAACTGGCGCGCACTCCGTTCCGTACTGATGGCACCGCAATCTCCTTGCCGTCCGGGGGAGCGGGCCGCGTCACGTCGGCCCTCACGTGCTCCCACCCGATTTTTTCCGCGCAATTTCTCGTGCAATTGCACGCGAGCGCTGTCTGCGTGGATAATAGCCGTGGCGTCAACCCCTCGGTCGACGCCCTGTATTGACGTCGCATCAGGGAGATGCCGTGTCGTCACCTGCGCACTTAACGCTCCGATCGTCCGGCGGACCCGTGCCGGAGGCGGGCGCGGCGAGCCGGTCCGGCGGGCTCCCGCGCACGGCGCGAACGGCCGTCCGCCCCGCCGAGCGACCGTCCTCCCGCCCCCGTGCGACACCGCCCGTCCGTCCCGCGCCCGCGGTGCTGCGCATCGCCTGCAGCGGGGAGGGCCTCGCCCGTGCCCGGGTGTTCACCCGGGACACGCTGTGCCGCTGGTCCTTCGGCCACCACGGTGACGACGCGTCCCTCATGGTCACCGAACTCGCCGCCGACGCCGTGGCGCACGCGGTGCCGTCGGCCGCGACGGGCCGGCCGGAGATCAGGCCGGCACTCGCCCTGGACCGCGGCCGTCTGACGCTGGGCGTCTCCGACTCCGGGGACGACGCGCCCGTACGCACCTCACCCGACGACCGCGACCTGCGCGAACACGGACGCGACCTGGGCATCGTCGACGCCCTGGCGGAGGAGTGGGGCTGGACCCCGAGACCTCCGGCGGGCAAGGCCGTCTGGGCCACGTTGCCGACCAGCCCCCTCATCTGACCCGACTGCCGCGGAAGGGCCCCACACCATGCGCAGCGCTCCGACACCTCGGCCGATCACCCGGCGCACCGAACGGCACACGTCGTCGGCCGGTCCGCTCCGTACCGCGCCCCTCCTCGCCGGTCTGGACCGGGTGCCCTGGAGCGAGATCCAGGACTCCACCGGCTCCGCCGCGGCCGTCCCCCGGCTGCTCGACCAGGTCGCCCGGGGTGACGCCGAGACCGCCCGGACCGCCCTCGCCGAACTGCGCAAGCGGATCTGCCAGTACGGCTTCGTGGTCGAACAGGCCACCGCCGCGACCGTGCCCTTCCTCTGGGAACTGGCCCAGTGGCCCCAGGTGAACTGCCGGGCGCAGATCATCGAGTTGCTCAAGAACATCGCCGACGCCCGGCAGTGGGAGACCACCGCCACCGCCTATCCCAAGCTCCTCAACCGCCGGGAGAACCCGGTGGCGTGGGAGCGCGCCGCACGCCAGGCCGTCCGCGCCCGGCGGGACGAGCTGGAGCGGCTGCTGGCCGAGGACGACAGCGAGATCACGCGGGCCACCACCGAACTGGCCCGCACCCTCGAAGACTGAGACCCGCGCCCTCCACGGGGGAGAAGGCGCGGGTCTCTCCGGACCCACGCGATGCCCGGCGTACGGAACGATGTGGCGCGGTCCTGGCCGAAGGGGTAAGAAAGCGCGAGGCGAGAAAGCGCTTGCCCCTCCCCCTCGGTCACCAGGAGGACCACGCCGATGGCGTCGTCGTTGGAAATGCCGCTCGACCACCGCTACCGGGGCGAGCACCCGATACGCACACTCGTCTACCTGCTGCGCGCCGATCGCCGCCGACTGGCCGGGGCGGTCGCCGTGTTCACCGTCAAGCACAGTCCCGTCTGGCTGCTCCCCCTCATCACCGCGTCCATCATCGACACCGTCGTCCAGCACCGGCCGATCGGCACCCTGTGGACCAGCACCGGGATCATCATGTTCATCCTGGTGGTCAACTACCCGCTGCACCTGCTGTACGTCCGCCTCCTGTACGGCAGCGTCCGCCGGATGGGCACCGCCCTGCGCTCCGCACTGTGCACGCGCATGCAGCAGCTCTCCATCGGCTACCACTCGCGCGTCAGCGCCGGCGTCCTGCAGGCCAAGGTCGTACGGGACGTGGAGACCGTGGAGCAGATGGTGCAGCAGACCGCCGAGACCGGCCTCGGCGCGCTCACCGTCCTCACCGGCGGCCTCGTCATCATCGCCGTCCGCACACCGGAGTTCCTGCCCGTCTTCCTCGTCGTCGTGCCCGCCGCCTCCCTCCTCGTCGCGCGCCTGCGCGCCCGGCTGCGCGCCCACAACGAGCACTTCCGGCACGAGGTGGAGACCCTCTCCTCCCGCGTCACGGAGATGACCCGGCTCATCCCGGTCACCCGCGCCCACGGACTGGAGGGCAAGGCGCTGCGCCGTATGGACGGCACCCTGGACCGGCTGCTCACCTCCGGGATGCGTCTGGACCTCGTCAACGGCCGCTTCGGCTCGCTGTCCTGGGTCGTGCTCAACGTCGTCGGCGTCGTGGTCCTCGCGGGCGCGGCGCTGATCTCGTACTACGACGTGTGGGGCGTGAGCGCCGGCGACGTCGTCATGCTCAGCGCCTTCCTGACCACGCTGACCAACTCCACGACGACGCTGGCGGGACTGGCCCCGGTCATCACCAAGGGCCTGGAGTCCGTCCGTTCGGTCGGCGAGGTGCTCCAGGCACCCGAACTGGAGGACAACGAGGGCAAGGCGGAGCTCACCTCCCTGCGCGGGGCCGTCACCTTCGAGAACGTCGGCCACGTCTACGAGAGCGACGGGCGGCCCGCCGTGAGCGACTTCACCCTCGCGGTCGCCCCCGGCGAGACCGTCGCGCTGGTCGGTGCGTCCGGCGCGGGCAAGTCCACGGTGCTCAATCTGGTGATCGGCTTCCTGCGCCCCACCAGCGGCCGGCTGCTGCTCGACGGCGCCGACATGAACACCCTGGACCTGCGCACCTACCGGCGCTTCGTCTCGGTGGTGCCGCAGGAGTCGATCCTCTTCGACGGCACGGTCCGGGAGAACGTCGCCTACGGCATGGACGACGCCGACGAGGAGACGGTGCGCGCGGCGCTGCGCGACGCCAACGCGCTGGAGTTCGTCGAGCGGCTGCCGCAGGGCCTGGACACCCTGGTCGGGGAGCACGGTGCCCGGCTGTCCGGCGGGCAGCGCCAGCGCCTGGCCATCGCGCGGGCCCTGATCCGCGACCCCAGGGTGCTCGTCCTGGACGAGGCCACCTCCGCCCTGGACACCCGGTCGGAGGCGCTCGTCCAGCAGGCCCTCGCCCGGCTGCTGAGCGGACGCACCACCTTCGTCGTGGCGCACCGGTTGTCCACCGTGCGGGGCGCTGACCGGATCGTGGTGATGGGGGAGGGCCGCATCCTGGAAACCGGGACCCACGAGGAACTCCTGCGCAGGGGAGGGGCGTACACGGCTCTGCACAGTGGTCAGGCCGCCTGACCACCCTCCCGGAAGTCTGTACCTTTTCCACCGTTTTTACGACGTGTGGGAGCGTCGGCCGGACATGAATCGAAAGAATTTCGTCAACTGCGAGCGGGGTCGGTCATGGGGTGAATGTTTCGTCAGGGTTCGGGCATACGCAGCGAAAATCGAGAGAGGGGCGCTTCGTGCTGGAACCGGACCCGAAGGTCGTCAGGGAGTTGCTGACGCGGTACGCGTCACTGCGGATCGCTCAGGCGGAGAGGGAGCGGCCGGCGACGGCGCGCGAGCTGGCGGACGTCAGCTACACGCTGTGCGTGATGATGGCGACGACCGGCATCCACGACGCGGTGGCCAAGGCGGACGCGCTGCTCGCCAAGGGGCGGACACCGGACGCCGTCCGGACGGCGGACCCGGACGGGGAGAGCGGCCTGTCGCTGGCCGTGTGACACCGCCGTGCACGGGGCCCGTCCCTCCGGCAGGAGGGACGGGCCCCGCCGCGTGAGCGGCCGGGACGACGGGCGCCCCCCCCCGGCCGCGCCGGCCCGCTCCGGAACCGATGACGGCCGCCCGAGCCCCCGGTGCCTCCTCGGGGGAAAACGCACCACCGCCCGTCCGGGCGCCTAGACTGCACAGTCGCGCCTCCGTGCGGGGGCGGACCACACGAAAGGCACGTTGACGGGTGTTCCAGGATTCCCCCATCTACGACCGACTCGTCGCCGAATGCGGTGACGTCCCCACGCAGGTGCGCCGGGAGGCCGAGCGAGTGAACAGGGAACTGGAGGTCGTCATGCGCCCCCTGCGTTCGCCCGGTCACCTGCCCGGCGCGGAGCGCACTCCGTCCCCGGGAGCCGGCTGGCAGCGCACCGCGCTCCTGCCCGGCCCGCGCCCGCACTGACGGGGCTCATCCCACGACCGCCGGATCCGCCCCGTCCGCCGCCTGTTCCGTGCCGCCGGGCCGGGCCAGCCACTCGGCGATGGTGCGGGCGATCGGCTGGCCCGTGTCCACCTCGACGAAACCG
Source organism: Streptomyces sp. NPDC093586 (assembly GCF_044764905.1). NCBI lineage: Bacteria > Bacillati > Actinomycetota > Actinomycetes > Kitasatosporales > Streptomycetaceae > Streptomyces > Streptomyces sp. NPDC093586. The sequence continues at coordinate 93,161 of NZ_JBIWJA010000016.1, forward strand.
AACTGACCCGACTGGTTGCACTCCAGGAACCACCAGGTGCCGTCCCCGTCCTCGGCGAAGTCGAAGGCCCCGTACGCCAGACGCGCCCCCCGCATGTAGGCCAGGACGGCCTCGGCGACGCGCTGCGGCACCTGAGCCGGTCGCCACGGCTCACCGGACGAGGAGAAACGGACGTCCACCTCCTCCGGGTCCCGGCCGGTGAGGGCCGTCCTGCGGGCCGCGAGCAGCCGGTCGCCGACCACGGTGAGGCGGACGTCGGCACGCTTGGCGACCCGGCGTTGCAGCAGCGTCGGGCCGTGGGCGACGGCGGAGAAGTCCGCCTCGGGCGGGACCCGGCTGGTCGGCACCGCCAACGGCGGATCCTGCGGATGCGCGCCGGAGACCGGCTTGACCACGAGATCCGGGTACCGCTCGGCGAACTCGCGCGCCGCCCGCGGGAACGTCGTGATCAGCGTGGCCGGCACGGGCAGACCGCACTCCTGGGCGAGACGCAGCTGCCAGGGCTTGTACCGGGCCCGGTGGGCCGCGTCGGGCTGGTTCATCCACCGTGCCCCGCAGCCGCGGAGCATGCCGTAGAGCGCCTGCGCGGACTCCTCGGTCAGCCAAGCCGAGGGCCGGGCGGCCCGCGTGGCCGCACCACCCGGCCTGCGCACCCAGACGGACCGCAGTCCGCCGATGCTCACCAGACGGCCCCCCGACGACAGATGGCCGCGGAAGGAGCCGTGCGCGAACTCACCGGAGAGCGCGACGGAGTGGGTCAGGTCGGCGGGGTCCAGACGGACCACCGGCACTCCCGACGCGTTCAGGTGCACGACCACCATGTCCGCCGTGACGTCCTCTTCACAGGTCAGGATCAGCACGGTCATTCTCGGCGGCCCGCGTTCAGTCGTCGAAGTGAGTCTTCGACCCCGCCGTGGAGGTCGTGGTCCCCAGTTCTCTCAGCAGCGCGTGGTCGCCGGCGGCCACCCGCCCGTCGAGGAGCACGTTCAACTGCAGCCCGGAGTCGTAGACGTAGGGAGTGGTGACTTCCCGCTCCACTGCGGGACGTGCGTAGTCGAGCGCGAACGGTTGCATCGTCTCTCCCTGGTCGGTGCTGCGCCGATCAAGCGATGGTCCCTGTGCGCCGTCGCCTGGTCCGCCGACTTCCTTCGGCTTCCAGAGACTTATACGAATCGAACGAGTGAATGGTTTCCTTACGCGGCGTAGTCGCGGGGCGGGCTCGCGTCCCGTTCCCGCGCGCCGGGGGAGCCGCGCAGGGAGCGCAGAGCGAGGAGCAGGACGCCGATGTCGTCCAGGTACACCGGATCGGGCACGAGGTCCGCCGGCAGCACGAAGTAGAGGACGGCGCCCCAGAAGACCCACCGGGGCCCGACGGGCAGTCCGGCCCTCCTGAGGGCCCGTCGGGTACGGACCAGCCGTACCAGGACCCCGACGGCCACGCAGAGCACGACCGCCGCGAGCGACACCGTCGCGGCGATCACCACTGTGGTCGTGTCCACCCCGCCCCTCCTCCTGCCTCGCGGCACATGCCTTGTCCGTCGGATTCCCGCTCGACGCGGCGATAAGGCTGTGCGCCGTATCCCTCATCCCCGCGGACCGCCCGAGTGGCAGCGTGCGGTGGACGCGCCTAGTAATGGGCACCACACATCGCGTGTCGCACGTCGGGGACGCAGGGCGGCCGCACCCCATCCCACGGAGAAGACCATGACCACCGGCTCCTCATCATCCCGTACGCCCGAGTACGACATACCCGCCGCGGCCTCGCCGGCCGCGGAGACGACCGCGGTCACCGGCACGCACACGGTCCGGACCGCGAGCGCGCGGTCCGACGCCGAGGCCGCCACGGTCCGGCCCTCGGCCGCCCGCTCGCCCGTCCCACGGGAACCGGTGCCGCGGGAACCCGCCCCGCGCGCACGCGGGGGCCGGCCGGCCGACGCCCGGCGGCCGGCCCCGCACGAGCAGGCCCACGGGCCGGTTCCCGGACCGGACGACGAGGACCTCTTCACGGACGAGGAGCTCCTCGCCGAGGCCCCCGCTGTCCATGGACCCGCCGGCCACGAACTCCCCGGCCACCACGACGTGGCGCGGTCGTACGGCGACCCCGTCGGCGACCTGGTGCGCGCCGCCGTGGCGGACCGGCCGCTGGAAGAGGTCGTCGACCTCATCACGATGCTGGAGCGGTCCCCCCAGTACGCGCGGGCCACGGGCGACGCGCTCCGCGCGGTGGGCGTCGACCGGTCGGTGGAGGACGTCACCCGGCTGGTCGGCCTGCTGACCCGGCCGCCCCGCCATCCGGACAGCGCGGACGAGGCGATCCGCGCCGCGGCGGAGCACAGGTCGGTGGAGGACGTGACCCGGCTGATGGCCCTGCTCCACCGCACCCCCCTGGAGCCGCACTGCGGACGGGAGGCGGTACGGGCCGCCGCCACCGGCCGTCCCGTGGAGGAACTGGTGGAACTGATCGGCCGACTCGCCGAGGAGCAGCAGGCACACGCAGGCCGACCGGAGCCCCGGCTCGCGCAGCCGGCCCCGGAGGACCCGTACGGGATCGAGGCGCCGACGCCCCCCGAAGGGCCGGCGGCACCCGCCGGAGCCGGCCTCCGGGGCCGCGAACGGCACCGCGAACGGCGCCGCTTCCCGCGTCCGGCCCGCAGGGACCGCACCCGCGCCAGCGGCCGAGCCCCGCGCGACCGCGGGGCTCAGGGCGCCCCGCGCGACCGCGGACCCGCGGCCCGGCGGGCCGCCCGGCGGGCGCAGTGGCCGACATGGCTCACCGTCGCCGCGCTCGCCGGCTGCGGCGTGGCCTACTTCCCGCTGCACCAGAACGACGCGTCCGTCCGCGGCTACGCGTTCGCGCTCGGGACGTCGGCGCTCTGCCTGGTCGTCGCCCTGCTCCTGACCGTGCGCGCCGCCGTGCCGGTGCTCGCCGTGGCGGTCGTGCTGCCGGCGGCGCTCGCCGCGGCCAAGCTCTACGGCACCGTGACTCCCTCGGCGGAGGTGTCCCGGACCGTCGACCTCACCCTCGCGCCCACCTGGACCGCCGTGGGGGTCGCCGTACTGACGTCGCTGGTCGCGCTGACGGCCCTGTGCGTACGGGTCGCCTCGCAGGCACCCACCAGGGCCCGGCCGGCCCGCCCGGTCACCGCGGCGCGCCGCGCCGCGGACTGACCGTCCGCCCGGCCCGCCGCGGTCCGCGCCGCACACCCGCGCGGACCGCGCCGGGCCGCCGTCACACCCCCAGCATGCCCGCGGGGTGCTCGTGCTCGAGCAGCCCGGAGAGCACCCGGTCGGGGGTGAGCGGGAGCTCCCGGAAGCGGATGCCGGTGGCGTGGTGGACCGCGTTGCCGACGGCCGCCGCCGAACCGACGATGCCGATCTCACCGATCCCCTTGCTGCCCATCGGGTTGAGGTGAGTGTCCTCCTCGTCCACCCAGTACGCCTCCACGGACGCGACGTCGGCGTGCGCGGGCACGTGGTACGACGCCAGGTCGGACTCGGTGAAGTCGCCGAACGCCGGGTCCACCGTACTGTCCTCGGTCAGCGCCATGCCCAGACCCATCGTCATCCCGCCGACGAACTGCGAGCGCGCCGTACGGGCGTTGAGGATGTGCCCGGCGGCGAAGACACCCAGCATCCGCCGCACCCGCACCTCCCCGGTGACCGTGTCGACGGTGACCTCGGCGAAGTGCGCGCCGAACGCGTGCCGCGCGTAGGCGCTCTCGGCGTCGGCGGTGCCGGAGGTGTCGGCCTCGACCGCGATGCCCTCGTCGGGCAGCGGTCCGACGGGGCCGGCCAGGCGGTCGGCCAGCCGGACGCACGCCTCGTGCACCGCCCAGCCCCAGGAGGCGGTGCCGGACGAGCCGCCCGCCATCGGCGCGAACCCGAAGTCGCTGTTCGCCACCTCGATGCGGACCCGGTCCAGGGGGACGCCGAGGGCGTCGGCCGCGATCTGCGCGCACACCGTCCGGGCCCCGGTGCCGATGTCCGTCGCGTTGACCCGCACCAGGAAGCCGCCGTCGGGCAGCGCCCGGGCCTCGGCGCGGCAGGGCGAGGCCATCACCGGATACGTGGCGGCGGCCACCCCGCTGCCCACCAGCAGGGGGCCCTCGGCGCGGGACCCCGGGCGCGGATCGCGCTCCGCCCACCCGAAGCGGCGCGCGCCCTCGCGCAGACAGTCCACGAGATGCCTGCTGCTGAAGGGCTTGCCGCTGTCCGGCTCGGTCTCCGGCTCGTTGCGGATCCGCAGCTCCACCGGGTCGACGCCGAGTTCGACGGCGAGTTCGTCCACCGCGGACTCCAGCGCGTACATGCCGGGGCACTCGCCCGGGGCACGCATCCAGGACGGCGTGGGCACGTCCAGCGGCACCACGCGGTGCAGCGTGCGCAGGGCGGGGGCGCCGTACATGACGCGTGCGGGGACCGCCGCCTGCTCCACGAACTCCTTCACCCGCGAGGTGTGCGTCGTCACCTCGTGGGAGAGCGACGTGAGCCGCCCCTCGGCGTCGGCGCCCAGGCGCAGCCGGTGCAGGGTCGGCGCGCGGTGGCCGACGGCGGCGGGCAGGTAGCGGCGCGGCAGGGCCACGGTGACGGGCCGGCCGGTGTGCAGTGCCGCCATCACGGCCAGGACCACGTCGGGACGGGGCGTGCCCTTGGAGCCGAAACCGCCGCCCACGTGCTCGGCGAGGACCGTGATCCGGTCCTCGGTCAGTCCGAACAGCCGGGCGAGTTCCTTCTGTACGGCGGTGCCGCCCTGGCTGGAGGAGTGCACGGTCAGCCGCTCGCCGTCCCACGCCGCCGTGCTGCCGTGCGGCTCCATCGGGTGGTTGTGCAGCGGCGGCACCCGGTACTCGACGTCGACCACGGCCGACGAGGAGGCGAAGGCGCCGTCGGGGTCGCCGTGCTCGGTGACGGCCGGGAAGCCTCCGTTGGCGGTCTCGGGGACGTACCCCCCGGGGTGGTCGGCGGTGAGCGTCACGTCGTGGCCCTCCGCCTCGTAGGTGACGCGGACGGCGGCGGCGCCTTCCCGGGCCGCCTCCAGCGTCTCGCCCACCACCAGGCCCACGAACCAGCCCCGGTGCGGCACGTGCGGGTTCTGCAGCAGGGCGAGCGTGGGGTCGTCGGGCTCTCCCAGCCGGGGCGCGTTCTCGTGCGTGAGCACCGCGAGCACGCCCGGCAGCGCGAGCGCGGGTGCCGGGTCCACGCCGGTCACCCGGCCGCGCGCGACCGTCGCCGGCACGGGCCAGGCCTGCGCGCGGCCCGGGAAGTCGTACTCGGCGGCGTACCGGGCGGTGCCGGTGACCTTCTCCCGCCCCTCCCGGCGCTCGGCGGGAGCGCCCAGGACGGTCTCGGTGCCGGTCATGGAGTCCTCCTCGTGGACGCCGGTGTCAGGTGGTGGCGGGCGGCGCCAGCCGGCCCAGTACGTCCAGGGCGAGCCGACGGGCCAGCGGCACCTTGTAGGCGTTGTCCCGCAGCGGCTCGGCCGCCTGCAGCTCCAGGTCGACGGCGTGTTCGAACGCGGCCGTCGTGGGCGCCGCGCCGAGCAGCGCCTCCTCGGCCCGCCGGGCCCGCCAGGGCCGGTGCGCGAGCGCGCCGAACGCGATGCCGGCCCGGTCCACCACACCGTCCCTCATGTGCAGCACGACGGCGACGGAGGCCAGCGCGAAGGCGTACGACGCCCGGTCCCGGGCCTTGCGGTAGGCCGACGGCAGCCCGGCCGTCGCGGCGGGCAGGACCACGCCGGTGATCAGCTCGCCGGGGCGGATCTCGGTGTCCCGCTCGGGGTGCTCGCCGGGCAGTCGGTGGAACTCGGCGGCGGACACGCTCCGGGCGCCCTCGGTGCCGTACAGCTCCACGCGCGCGTCGAGGGCGGCCAGCGCCACCGCCATGTCCGAGGGGTGGGTGGCGATGCACAGCTCGGAGTGCCCGAGCACCGCGTGGTCGCGGTGCACCCCCGCCAGCGCGCCGCAGCCGGTGCCGGGCTCACGCTTGTTGCAGGGCTTGGACAGGTCCTGGAAGTAGGGGCAGCGGGTGCGCTGCAGCAGATTGCCGCCCGTGGTCGCGGCGTTGCGCAGCTGCCCCGAGGCACCCGACAGCAGGGCCTGGGACAGGGCGGGCCAGCGGTCGCGGACGGCGGGGTGGGCGGCGAGGTCGCTGTTGCGCACCATCGCGCCGACCCGCAGCGAACCGTCGGGCAGTTCCTCCACCGCGTCCAGCGGCAGCCGGGTGACGTCGACGAGCGCGGCGGGCGTCTCGACGCCGAGCTTCATGAGGTCGACCAGATTGGTGCCGCCGCCCAGGTAGCGGGCGCCGGGGTGGGCGGCGAACGCGTCGGTGGCCTCCTCGACGCTGCCCGCCCGCACGTAGGCGAAGGGCTTCACGGGATCACGTCCTCGACCGCGTCGGCGATGCGCGGATACGCCCCGCACCGGCACAGGTTGCCGCTGAGCCGCTCCCGGATCTCGTCCCGGTCCAGCGGCACGGGCTCGCCGGAGGGGGTCGCCGGGTCGGTGACGTGGGAGGGGTGACCGGCCTCGGCCTCGGCGAGCGCGCCGACCGCGGAGCAGATCTGGCCGGGGGTGCAGTAGCCGCACTGGAAGGCGTCGCGCTCCAGGAACGCGCGCTGGAGCGGATGCAGCTCCTCGCCGTCCCCGGCGAGGCCCTCGACGGTGGTGACCTCGCGGCCGTCCAGGGCGACGGCCAGCTGGAGGCAGCTGTTGACGCGCCGGCCGTCCACCAGGACGGTGCAGGCGCCGCACTGCCCGTGGTCGCAGCCCTTCTTGGCGCCCGTCAGCCCGAGATCCTCCCGCAGGAGGTCCAGCAGGACGCGTCGGTGGTCGACGGAGAGGGTGTGGGGTTTGCCGTTGACCCGCAGGGTGGTGTCCGAGCGGGGTGACCCGGACGTGCGGGAAGCGGGGGAGGCGCTCCGGTACTGGCTGTCCATGGCGTCGATGACCTTCCGGGACGGGCCGTGCTGCTGTGCAGACCGCGTATCCACGTCACGCCGACTGACACGTGAGGACCCCCTCACCGGCCGCCGTCGGTCACCGCCCCGCCGTCTCCGCCCGCCTTGCTCGATCCGCCCGCCTCGCCGGCCTCGTCCGTCCCGGTCGGACCGCCGGGCCCGCCGGCCTCGTCCGCCCTGCCCGCCTCGTTCGCCTCGTCCGTCCCGGCGGTGGCCGGCCCCGGCGTGGGCCGGGGCGTCCTGCCGGGGAGCCTGAACCGTTCCAGCGCGCGGGTCAGTCCCCGCAGCGGGGACGGCACCGGGGCCGCGGACGGGGACGGCAGGGCCGGGGCCGAGCCGGCGGACTCCCGGTACGCCGCCAGCGCCTCGGCCGCGCGTTCGGCCGCCTCCCGGTACAGGTCGCGGGACTGCGTCATCGCCTCCAGCGCCTCGGCGTACATGGCCACCAGCTTGCGCTCGCGGGCCAGTTCCTCCTCCAGCGTCAGCAGCCGCCAGTCCTCCCGCAGCGTCCTGAGCGCCTCCTCGGCGCCGTCCACGAGCGGCCGGGGCAGCGCCGCGAAGGCCGTCACCGCCGCGATGAGCTCGGTGGGCTCGGTGCCGTCCAGGAAGACGGTGCGGACGGAGAAGGCCTGGGCGTCGTAGTCGGCCGGGGGCGGGGTGCCGGGCAGGATCACCGCGCCGCCGCGCGGCACCTGGACGTCGAAGTCCTCCAGGGCCCAGTTCACGACCCGCAGCTGCTGCGGTGCCGCGCGGTGCTCGACCACGCGGTGACGCAGGCTCGCGGGCAGCCGCCCCGCCAGCGGCACCCGGCCGCGGTGGTCGGGCGTCATCGCCTCGTGCACGACGACGTGGATGTTCCACGCACCGCGCCCGGCCTCCTTGATCACCCGCCGTACGGCCTTGTCGTCGTCCGGCAGCGTGTTGATCCCGCGCAGCCGCAGACCGGTGGCGATGTCGCGGTCCCAGGTGACGTCGGGATCATCGGGCCAGAACATGGTCGCCGGTGACGGCCAGGCGGGGTCCCAGGCCTCCTCGGCCTCCGCCAGCAGCGTCCATTCCTGTCCGCCCGCCGAGCGGGGCGCCAGCATCAGCCGGGCGCGCACGGTGACGGCGCCGCCGGCCCTCCAGCGCGCCTCGAAGATCCGCGCGCCGGGTGCGCCGTCCCCGGCCCGCTCGTCGGGCAGCTCCTGGAAGTCGTCGAGGACGTGACCGTCCTTGTTCCGTCGCAGGGTGCGCCGGACGGTGTCCTCCGCGGCGGATCCGACGTGGCGGCCGCGAGCCGGCCACACCGTGGGTGGAGTCGTGGGGCGGGCGCTGGGAGAGGTCGGCATGAGTCCATCTGTGAGGCGGAGGTACGGGCGGAAGGCCAGTATCGTCGCCGCGGGCCGCCCGGGAGCACCCGGGGTCCGCCGACCGGGCGTGCCGCGCGCCGCGCCCGGCGAGGTCCGCGGGTGCCGGCGGCGGATCGTGCGCGAGGCTGGGCGAAAGGACGGCAGGAAGACCGTACGGCACGACAGGGAGCGAGACCCGATGAACATCGACCTCGACGGGCGGACCGCGTTGGTGACCGGCTCTTCACAGGGCATCGGTGCGGCGATCGCCGCCCAGCTGGCCCGGGCCGGCGCCACGGTGGGCGTCAACGGACGCGACGCCGCCCGGCTGGCGGCGAGCGTCGACGAACTGAGGGCCGCGGTGCCCGACGGCGAGTTCGTGGCCGTCGCCGCCGACCTCGGCACCGAGGAGGGCGCGGACCGGGCCGTCCGGACGCTGCCCGACGTGGACATCCTGGTCAACAACCTCGGCATCTTCGGCGCCGTACCCGCGCTGGAGATCAGCGACGACGAGTGGCGCCGCTACTTCGAGATCAACGTCCTCGCGGGGATCAGGCTGACGCGCGCCCACCTCCCCCGAATGAGGGAACGGGGCTGGGGCCGCGTGCTGTACATCGCGAGTGACTCGGCCGTGGTGATCCCGGCCGAGATGATCCACTACGGCGTCTCCAAGACGGCCCTGCTCGCGGTGAGCCGCGGGTTCGCCAAGGAGGCGGCCGGCAGCGGCGTCACGGTGAACTCCGTCATCGCCGGTCCGACCCGCACCGAGGGCGTCGAGGACTTCGTGTACCAGCTGGTCGACCGCGACCTGCCCTGGGAGGAGGCGCAGCGCGTCTTCATGCGCGAGCACCGCCCGCAGTCGCTGCTCCAGCGGCTGATCGAGCCCGAGGAGATCGCCGACCTGGTGGTCTACCTGAGCTCGGCGCAGGCGTCCGCCACGACCGGCGCCGCGGTGCGCGTCGACGGGGGATACGTCGACTCGATCCTCCCGTAGCCCGGGCGCCGGACGGGACGGAGGCGGTGCCCGCGGGCGCTACTCCCGGTCGGCGCCACCGCTGAGGTTCGGACGGTCGGGGTGCGGCTCGCGTCCGCCGACGATGTCCGTGACACCGGACTCGTCCGCCGTGTCGTCACCGTGCCGGGGCGTGCTCCGGCCGCCGGGCTGCCCGCCGCCCGTGGTGCCGTAGCCGCCCGGCACACCGGGGACGCTGTCGGCGTCGGCCTGCTCGCGGCTGATGTGCCGGGTGGCGCGCACGCCCGCGCGCCGCTCCGGGTACGGGTAGTCGAAGGGGCGGGCCGCGGCGCGCTCCTCCTCGGTCCGCTCGGCCCGGGCCGTGTCCTGGGGTTCCCGGGGTTCTGGAGTCTTGCCGTCAGTCATGGCGTCCGCGTACCCGTGAGGGGCCGGGCCATGTGGCCTCACTCGTCCGGTGACGCCGCGCGCCGCCGGTCCGCGGCGTCCCAGGTCCGGGTGTCGCGCGGTTCGACGTACGGCTCGTCCTCGGGCGGGTGGCCGCCGTCGATGACGCGCTGCCGGGCCAGCTCGGCGTCGAACTCCAGACCCAGGAGGATCGCCAGGTTCGTCACCCACAGCCAGACCAGGAAGATGATGACGCCCGCCAGCGTGCCGTACGTCTTGTTGTACGAGCCGAAGTTCGCCACGTAGAAGGCGAAGCCGGCGGAGGCCACCATCCAGATCAGCAGGGCGACGAGGCTGCCCGGGGTGATCCACCTGAAGCCCCGCACCTTGGCGTTCGGGGTGGCCCAGTACAGGACCGCGATCATGACCGTGACGAGCAGGACCAGCACGGGCCACTTGGCGATCGACCACACCGTCATCGCGGTGTCGCCCATGCCGAGCGCGGTGCCCGCCTGCCGGGCGAGGCTGCCCGTGAAGACGACGATGAGCGCGCTGACCACGGCGAGCACGAGCAGCACGACCGTCAGGATCACCCGCAGCGGCAGCACCTTCCACACCGGCCGGCCCTCCGGCACGTCGTAGACGGCGTTCGCCGCGCGGATGAACGCGGCCACGTAGCCGGACGCCGACCAGACGGCGCCGAGCACGCCGACGACCGCCAGCACGGATCCCAGACCGGCCTTGGACTGCAACTGCTTGACCGCGTCGGTGATGACGTCGCGCGCGGACCCGGGCGCGAGTTTCTGGATGTTGTCCAGCACCTCCTGGGTGGCCGACCGCCCGGCGATCCCGAGCAGGGAGACCAGCACCAGCAGGGCCGGGAACAGTGCCAGGATCCCGTAGTAGGTCAGGGCGGCGGCGCGGTCGGTGAGCTCGTCGTCCTTGAACTCGGCCAGCACGCGCCGCAACAGCGCCGACCAGGAGCGCTTCGGCAGTTCCGTGGGGGAGTCGGGAGCGGCCCGCTCGGTGGAGGCGCCGGGACCGTAGTCCTCGGGCGCCTTGCCGTCCGCCGGGCGGTCCCGGTCGTCCGGTGTGTGCTTTCCGTCGTGGGGAGGGGGCTGTTCGGCCATGCCCGCCGGGTTGCCCGTACCGGCGTGTCCACGCCTGTGCGCACCCGTTCGCGCCGGTGTGCGGGAGCCCGCACCGGGTGTGCGGCGCGCACCCGGGGCGGCGGCGCTCACGCGTGGCCGAGGAGTACGGGCCGCCCGCGTCCCGGTCCGCGCGGACAGGTCCCGTCCGCCGTCCGCACCGGGGCGCGGGCCTGTCCGCGCCCCCGCCCTCCCGGGCCTCGCGCGGCCGAAACACCGCAGTATGCCGCACCGCGGGCACGTTCCTCTGGAAAATGCCAAAGCGCTCACCGGATGCGTGCACCTTCCGTAGTCTCGGCGTCACGTTCGCGGTACAGCCGTGCAGGGGGAGGGGATCCGGCGTGCCCGGAATCGACGAGAGTCTGCTGGAAGCCATGCGGCTGCCCGGCGCGCGGGGCGCTTCGCTGGTCGACTGGATCAGCGGGCTCGCCCTCGGCGCGGTGGGTGACGCGCCGGGCGGCGACCCGGAGGCCACGGCCGCGGAGACGGCCGAACTCGCCAGGCACGTCGCGGAGAGCGGGTCCCTGGCACCGGCCGGCGAGACCGCCGCGCCGGAGACGGAGACGCCCGTCGAGGACATGATCGTCACGACGGCCGACTCCTACCACCTGCTCAGGTTCGTCAGCACACCCTTCGACAGCACCGTCTTCCTCCATCTCTGGCTGGATCGCAACGACGGAAACCTGGCCCTGGCCCGCATCCGGCTGGCCGAGATGGCGGACCGCCTGGTGCTCGGATGACCGCGGCGACGACGGCCTGGGCCGCGCACGGCACGATGTCCGAGGCACTCGGCACCCTGGCGGCCGAGGGCGCGACCGGCGCCCTGTCGGGCGAACGCGGCATCGTCCACCTCTCCGGAGGCCGCGTCGTGCACGTGGAGTCGGCCCTCACCCCGGACCTCGGCGCGCTGCTCACCCGCAGCGGTGCCGTCCCGCCGGACACCTGGTGGGAGGCGGTCGACGCCGGCGGCGTCCACCACCGGGTGGGGCACCGGCTGGTGGACAGCGGCCGGCTCGCCGCCGGCGCCCTGGAGGTCTGCCACCTGGGCGCGCTCTTCGACGCCGCCTACTTCGTCCTCACCCACGACACGCGCCCGCGGCGCTTCCGGCCCGGCGCCCTGCACTGGCTCGGCGCGGTGCGGTCCGTGCCCGTGGACACCGTCCTACGGGAGTCGGGACGCCGCCGCGCCCTGCTGGAGCGCATCTGGCCGGATGCAGGCATCGACGTCGTGCCGCTCACCCGGGTGCCCGGCGCCGACGCCCGCGACCTGCCGGCCCGGCGCGGCCGGACCCTGGCCCAGGTCGACGGCGTGCGCACCGCCGCGGACATCGCCGCGTCCCTCGCCTGCCGCACCTACCACACCCTCGTCGAACTGCGCCGCCTGGCCGCCGACGGACTCGTCACCGCCGCCCCGACCGTTCCCGCCCCGGCAGCGGTGGGCCAGGAGGCGTGTCCGGCCGCGTGGGACGACCCGGACACGGCACTGCTGCGACGGCTCCGAGACGCCCTGGAGGCCCTGTGATCCGCGCGCGCCGTCGGCGTGCCGAAAGGAGACTGCTCATCATGGCCGTCGAGAGCGACGTCCTGGACGAACTGCACCGCCTGCGCAACCGCGTGCCCCAGCTGACCGGATCGCTCGCGGCCACCGTCGACGGGCTCGTGCTGGCCCACGACGCGCCGGGCACCGAACCCGAGGGACTCGCCGCGCTCACCGCCGCCGCGCTCGGCGTCGCCCACCGCATGGCCGAGGCCACCGCACGCGGCGGCTTCCGCGAACTGCTGCTGCGCGGGGCCGACGGCTACGTCGCCACCTACGCGGCCGGCCCGGCCGCCGTGCTCACCCTGCTCGCCGACGGCCGCGTCAACGTGGGCCGGCTGCACCTGGAGGGCCGGCGCAGCGGCGCCCGTATCGGCGACCTGGTCGCCGCCCGCATCGGCCACGACCGCACGGTGCCCGGCGACCGGCCGGCACCGGGTGAGCACACCGCGACGGCGCCCGCCGACCCGGCGCGGCCGATCGGCACCCTGCCGGTGCGCACCCCGCAACGGCCCGCACACCCACCGCGTCCCCAGGCCGGCGGTCACCGCCGGCCCACCTGACCCACCGTCAGGTGCCCACCGATCACGTACGGAAGGAAACCCACGCATGGCCAACCTGGAGACCGCGCTCAAGGAATGCCTGAGCTCCATCGACGGAGCGACCGCCGCCGCGCTGGTCGACTACACCAGCGGCATGGCGCTCGGCACGCTGGGCGGGACCAAGGACTTCAACCTGGAGGTCGCCGCCGCCGGCAACACCGACGTCGTACGGGCCAAACTGCGCACGATGGAACTGCTCGGTCTGAAGGAGGAGATCGAGGACATCCTGATCACCCTGAGCACCCAGTACCACCTCATCCGCCTGCTCAAGGGCCGCGGCGGCAACGGGCTGTTCCTCTACCTCGTCCTCGACGGCAGCCGCGCCAACCTGGCGATGGCCCGCCACCAGCTGCGCCGCATCGAGGGTGAACTGGAGGTCTGACCCCCTTCCGGCACGACAGCACGACAGCACGACAGCACGGCAGTGGGGGGGGGGGGGGGGGGGGGGGGGGGCCGGCGGGCCCGCCCCGGGGGGGGGGCGGGGCCGCGGCGCCCCCCCCGGGGCGCGGCGGGGGGGGGCGAGACCCGCCCCCCGGGCGCCGGGGGGCGCCCCCCCCCCCCCCCCCCCCCCCCCCCCCCCCCCCCGCGGGGGGGGGGGGGGGGGGGGGGGGGGGGGGCCCCCCCCCCCCCCGCGCCCGGGTGTCCGAGGCTCAGGCGCCGCTCTCCCGGAGCATGTCCTCGCGTTCGACGAGCTTCACGCGCTCGCGTCCCTGCGGCTCGCCCAGCGCCTTCTCCGCGGCGTCGAGCTTGTACCAGCCCTCCCACGTGGTGAAGCGGACGTTCCGCTCGGCGAGGTACGCGTCCACGGCCTCCGGGCCGGGAGAGGCGGGGGTGTGCAGGCGGCCGTTCGCGTAGTCGTCCAGCAGGTTCGACACCGTCTCGTTGGCGTCGCCCTTGGTGTGGCCGATCAGGCCGATCGGACCGCGCCGGATCCAGCCGGTGACGTACGTCGACCGCAGGTGCTCGCCGGTCTCCTGGACGACGCGCCCGCCCTCGTCCGGGACCGTGCCGGAGTCGAGGTCCCAGGGCAGCTTGGGCAGCCGGTCGGACAGGTAGCCGACGGCCCGGTAGACCGCCTGGACGTCCCAGTCCTTGAACTCGCCGGTGCCCTTGACGTTGCCGGTGCCGTCCAGCGCGGTGCGCTCGGTGCGCAGGCCGACGACCTTGCCGTCCTCACCGAGGATCTCGGCGGGCGACTCGAAGAAGTGCAGGTACAGCTTGTGCGGCCGGTCGCCGACGTCGCGGATCGCCCAGTTCTCCAGGGTCTTGGCGACCATGTCGGCCTGCTTGTTGCCGCGCCGGGTCGCGATCGAGCCGTCGTCGTAGTCGATGTCCTCGGGGTCGACGATGACCTCGATGTTCGGGGAGTGGTCCAGCTCCCGCAGCTCCATCGGGCTGAACTTCGCCTGCGCCGGGCCGCGCCGTCCGAAGACGTGGATCTCCAGGGCCTTGTTGGCCTTGAGACCCTCGTAGACGTTCGGCGGGATCTCGGTCGGCAGCAGCTCGTCGGCCGTCTTGGCGAGGATGCGGGCCACGTCGAGGGCCACGTTGCCGACACCGAGGACGGCGACCTTCTCCGCCTCCAGCGGCCAGGTGCGCGGCACGTCCGGATGGCCGTCGTACCAGGACACGAAGTCGGCGGCGCCGTAGGAGCCGTCGAGGTCGATGCCGGGTATGGACAGCGCCCGGTCGGCCGTGGCGCCCGTGGCGAAGATCACGCCGTCGTAGAACGTGCGCAGGTCGTCCAGACCGATGTCGGTCGGGTAGTCCACGTTGCCGAAGAGGCGGATCTGCGGTTTGTCGAGCACCTGGTGCAGGGCGGTGATGATGCCCTTGATCCGCGGGTGGTCGGGCGCGACGCCGTAGCGGATGAGCCCGAACGGGGCGGGCATGCGCTCGAAGATGTCGATGGACACACCGGGATCGGCGGCCACCTCGGACTTGAGCAGGGCGTCGGCGGCGTAGATCCCGGCCGGGCCGGATCCGACGATGGCTACCCGCAGAGGGCGGGGCATGTTCAGGTTCCCTTCGAGCGGTGACAGATCGACTCTCGGGGAAGCCTAAGCTAAGGCAAGCCTAAGTCGGTACGCGGGTCCGGTCTATGAGGTCATAAGGGCGGCTTATGGGATCCCATGGTCCGGCTTTGCGGCCCGGGTTTGAATCCCCGGGCACGGGTGACGCAGGCGTGGGACGCGGCGTACGCGTCCCCGCCCACCGCGTGAGGGGAGCCCCCGTGCACCGTCCGGACGACCGCCCGGAACCGAACCGGTGGCGGGCCCTGTGGGTGACGCTGGTCGCCGGTTTCATGAGCCTGCTGGACGTGACGATCGTCGCCGTCGCCCTGCCGTCCCTGCAGCGGGAACTGCACGCCTCCGCGGCGTCCGTGCAGTGGGTCGTCTCCGGCTACGCCCTCGCGTTCGCCCTGACCCTGGTCACGGCCGGCCGGGTCGGCGACGCGTTCGGCAGGCGCCGCGTCTTCCTCGCCGCCCTCGCCGCCTTCGTGGTGTTCAGCGCCGCGGCGGGGGCCGCACCCGGCATCGGGCTGCTGGTGGCCGCCCGGCTCGCCCAGGGTGTCGCCGCGGGCAGTCTCGCGCCGCAGAACTCGGCGCTGATCCAGCAGCTCTTCCGCGGCGCGGAACGCGGACGCGCGTTCGGCCTCTTCGGCGCCACGGTGGGGGTCTCCAGCGCCGTGGGACCGGTCGTCGGCGGCGCGATCCTCGCGCTGGCCGGTCCCGGGGGCTGGCGGTGGATCTTCTACGTGAACGTGCCCGTCGGCGTGGTCGCCTTCCTGCTCGGCCTGCGCCTGCTGCCACGGGTCGCCCCAGGCGGCCGGGGCCGCCTGGACCCGGTGGGCGTCGTGCTCCTGGGCGCCGGGATCCTCGCCGTGATGCTGCCGCTGGTGCTCGCCGAGGCGGGCGGGGTGCGCCGTACGTGGTGGCTGTTCCCGGCGGGGCTGCTGATCCTGTTCGGGTTCGCCCGGTGGGAACGCCGCGTCGCCCGCCGCGGCGGGGCACCCCTGCTGGACCCGGCGCTGCTCACCGAGACCCGCGGCTACGCCACCGGCGCGGGCCTGGGCGCCCTGTACTTCGTCGGGTTCAGCGGGGTGTGGCTCGTGTTCGCGCTCTTCTTCCAGAACGGGCTGGGCTTCTCCCCCCTCATGTCCGGCCTGGCCGTGACCCCGTTCGCCGTGGGCTCCGCCGCCGCGGCGGCCGTCGCGGGCCGGCTGGTGGAGCGGCTGGGACGGCTGCTGACCGTCTGGGGACTCGTCGCCGTCATGGCCGGGCTCGGCACGACCGCGCTGGTGCTGTGGCTCGCGCCGTCCGGCCGCGCCGCCTGGTTCGCGGCCCCGGCGCTGCTGGTGGGCGGGCTCGGCAGCGGCTGCGTGATCTCCCCGAACATCACGATGACGCTGCGGGACGTGCCGGTGCGGATGGCGGGCGCCGCCGGCGGCGCCCTGCAGACCGGACAGCGCCTCGGCGCCGCCGTGGGCACCGCCGCGCTGCCCGGGCTGTTCTACCTGACGCTGAACGCCACCCACGGCGACCACCACCGGGCCATGGCCCTGTCGGTCGGCTCCGGCGTCGCCGCCATGCTGTGCGCGCTGACCGTCGCCGTCCTCGACCGGCGCCGGGACCGCGCAGGCCGCGACCGCCGCCCGCCCAGGACGTCCCACCGCCGCACCCACGCGGGGCGGGGCTGAGGGACCGGCCTCAGCGGCGCTTGCCGAACTTCCGCAGCATCTCCTGCGCCTGCGCGCGGCGCCGGGGGTCCGAGGCGGCGCGGCGCACCTGCTCCGCCGCACGGCGGCCCTGCGGGCTGCGCGCGAACTCCTTGATCCGGTCCAGCATTCCGGCCATGACATCCTCCGGGTCGACGGCTCTGCCGTGTCGTTGTCCGTACGCCGTCCTTCTACCCGGCGGACTCCTGATCAGCCCGTCGGCCGCCCCCGGGTTCCGGTCGCCGGGTTTGACGCCGTCGCGGCGGGTGACCCGCAGGACAGGACATCGAACCCGACGCCGTGAGGAGAACAGCCGTGGCCGGCAATGAGAAGTCCAAGTCCAAGCTGGAACAGGCCAAGGGGAAGGCGAAGGAGGCGGCGGGCCGTGCCGTCGGCAACGAGAGGATGACGGCCGAGGGCCGCGCCGAGCAGGCGAAGGGCGACGCACGCCAGGCCAAGGAAAAGGGCAAGGACATCTTCCGGGACTGATCCGGCAGCGGCGGAGCGGCAATCACACGGGCCGCGGAGGAGGGCGTACGGCCCCCTTCGCGGCCCGTCGCGGTGCCCGGTCCGGTCAGTCTCCGGTCAGTCGATGCGGTAGCTGTCGCCGTACACCCGCCAGTGCAGCGGCGGATCGAGGTCGAGATTGCCCGCGCGCAGGAAGACGCGCTGCGCCGTGTCGACCCGGCTGGTGTCGCTGTGCGCCGCCTCCTGCCTCATCGCCCACACCCGCGCGTCGAGGAAGGCGTGCAGGTAGGTCACCTCGTCGCCGCCGAGGGCCGGGGGCCGGGCCTGGCGCAGGGCCCGCTCGCGGATCGCGGGGAAGCCGGCGCGGTCGTCGCCGCCGCCGTGCATCACCATCGCGTCGTAGTACGCGAACTGGCCGAGCGTCCGCAGCCCGTCCTCCACGGCCCGCCGGACGGCCGGGCCGAAGTACACGCGGTCGCGTTCGTCGTCCTGTGCCCGGCAGAACTCCCGGTCACGGGCGGCCCGGCGCCAGTCGCCGGGGAAGTCCGGGTCCAGGCCCGCGTGCGAGTCGGTGCCGTTCACCGCGCACAGCGCGGGCAGGTACCGGGCGAGCGGGTTGTCCGGCCTGCGGTCGGTGTAGAGCCGCACCAGGTCGAGCATGTCGCCGGTGCCGGAGCAGAAGCCGATGATGCCCGCGGTGTACCCGCGGCCGTCACCGATGTCCTCGATGTACGCGTACTGCGCCTTCCAGTCGAGCGAGGAGTTCTCGGCGCTCGACACCAGACGCATGGCGATCTCCTTCTTCGCCGGGTCGCCGAGCCCCGCCGGACGCCCGGGCGCCGCACGCGACGGCCGAGGCACGGGGAGCGCCGTCGCCGACGACGCGGAGGTCAGGGCGCGCAGGACGCGGCGCAGGACGCCCCGGGGGCGCGCCGGATCGGGGGACGGGTCGTTCACGGATTCTCCTGGTGTTCGGACCGACGGACGGCGGCCGGCCCCGTCAGGACACCGGCTGCTCCGCCCAGATGACCTTGCCGTCCGGCGTGTAACGGGTGCCCCACCGCTCGGCCAGCTGTGCCACGAGGAACAGACCGCGCCCGCCCTCGTCGGTCATCGCCGCGTAGCGCAGGTGCGGTGAGGTGCTGCTGCTGTCGAACACCTCGCAGATCAGACTACGGTCGCGCAGCACCCGTACGTGGACGGTCTCACCGCCGTACCGGATCGCGTTGGTGACCAGCTCGCTCAGGATCAGCTCCGTCGTGAACGCCAGCTCGTCCAGTCCCCACTCCGCCAGCCGCCGCGTGACCTGCGCACGCACGTCGCCGACGGCGGCCGGGTCGTTCGGCACCCGCCACTCGGCGACCCGGTCCGGGCCCAGTACGCGGGTCCGTGCCACGAGCAGGGCGATGTCGTCGCCCGGCCGGTCCGGGAGCCGGGCGTCGAGGACGGCACTGCAGGTCTCCTCCGGCGTCTCACCCGCGATCTCCAGTGCCCTGCGCAGCTGTTCGAGGCCGACGTCGATGTCGTGCTCCCGGTCCTCCACGAGCCCGTCGGTGTACAGCACGATCCGGCTGCCCTCCGCCAGGCGCAGCTCGGCCGTCTCGAACGGCAGACCGCCCAGGCCCAGCGGGGGACCGGCGGGCACCTCGGGAAACTCCACGCGGCCGTCCGGGTGGACGAGAGCGGGCGGCGGATGACCGGCCCGGGCGACCGCACAGGAGCCGGCGACCGGGTCGTAGACCGCGTAGAGGCAGGTCGCGCCGGTGACCGGGGCGCTGCCGTCCTCGGCGGTCTCGTCCTGGTCGATGCGGGCGACCAGCTCGTCCAGCAGGGTGAGCAGTTCGTCGGGCGGCAGGTCCAGCGTGGAGAAGTTGTGCACCGCCGTCCGCAGCCGTCCCATGGTGGCCGCGGCGTGCAGTCCGTGGCCGACGACGTCGCCCACCACGAGCGCGACCCGGGCCCCGGACAGCGGCAGCACGTCGAACCAGTCCCCGCCCACCCCCGCCTGCGCGGGCAGATAGCGGTGGGCGACGTCCAGGGCGTTCTGCTCGGGCATCCTGCGGGGCAGCAGGCTCCGCTGGAGCGTCACCGCCATGCCGTGCTCGCGCGTGTAGCGGCGCGCGTTGTCGATGGAGACCGCGGCGCGCGCGACCAGCTCCTCGGCGAGGGCCAGGTCGTCCCCGTCGAACGCGTCGGGCCGGCGGCAGCGCCAGAAGGTGACCAGTCCGAGCACCAGGGCACCCGCGCGCAGCGGCACGGTGATCAGCGAGTGGATGCCGTGTTCCAGCACCCGGGTGGTGCGTTCAGGGTCCTGCGCGTGCCACCCCTGGGCGCGACGGAGGTCCGGTTCCAGGACCGGGCGGCCGGTGCTCAGGGCCCGGCCCTGCGGGGACGTGGCCACGAAGTGGATCTGCCGGCCCACCGGGTAGAGCGGTACGTCCTCGTCGGCGCCGCTGAGCGCGGTCCGGCGCAGCGGAGTCACCGCCTCCGGCCGGCCGCCGCTCAGCACCGCGTCGAACAGGTCCACGGTGGCGTGGTCCGCGAACCGGGGCGCGGCCAGTGCCGCCAGTTCCTCGGCGGTCCGGGTGACGTCCAGGCTGGTGCCGATGCCCACCCCGGCGTCGTACAGCATGTCCAGCCGCTCCCGGGCGGTCTCGGCACGACCGGACAGGGCCCGCAGCTCCGTGGAGTCGCGCAGGGTGGCGACGCTGCCGGGCGGACCGCCCCGCTCGTCCGTGGGCCGCAGGTTGACCGCCAGCAGCCGGTCCTTGACCAGGTGCACCTCGTCCGTGGCGACCCGCCCGGAGTCCAGCAGCCGTGCCGTGTCCTCGGGCAGCCCGAGGTCCAGGACGTGTCGGCCCTCGGCGTCGGCGGGCAGGTCGAGCAGGCGGTGCGCCTCGTCGTTGGCAAGCAGCAGCCTGCCCTCGCCGCCGACGATGAGCACGCCCTCGCGCACGGAGTGCAGGACCGCGTCGTGGTGTTCGTACATCCGGGTCATCTCGTGCGGGCCCAGGCCGTGCGTCTGCCGCAGCAGCCGCCGGCTGACCAGCGCCGTGCCCGCCGTCGCCAGGGCGAGTCCGACGCCCGCGGCGATCAGCACCATCGGCAGCTGCCGGTCGGCGACGCCGCCCACGTTCTCCGTCGTGATGCCTGCCGAGACCAGGCCGACGACCTTTCCGCCCGGCGCCTCGACCGGCACCACGGCCTGGACCAGCCGGCCTATGGTGCCGTCGATCTCCTCGGTCACGGTCCGCCCGGCCAGCGCGGGGGCGGTGTTCCCCACGAACTTCTTGCCGATGCGGTCGGGTATCGGGTGGGTGTAGCGGATGCCGTCGGTGTTCATGACGACGATGAAGTCGACGCCCGTCGCCTTGCGCGCAGCCTCGGCCCGGGGCTGGAGCACCGCCGTGGGATCGGGGCTGCGCAACGCCTCGAGGATGCCGGGGGAGTTCGCGAACGTCGCGGCCACGGCGACCGACCGGTTACGCGCCTCCACCGTGCTGTCGTGCTGTACCTGGAGGACGAGCGAGACCACCGCCACCACCACGAGCAGCAGCACGATGACCACGTTCAGGACGAAGACCTGTCCGGCGACGCTGCGTCCGGACAGCATCGACCGCAGAGCCGCGACCCGGCCCCGCCGTCCCGCCGCCGCTGCCCGCCGTGACCGGTCCGCGTCTCGCTGCCGGGCGAGCGAACCGATGGGACGACGGGGCGACCGCTCTCCCGATCGACCCATCAGTCGGACCATGTGCCCATGTCTACACTGCCGGGCCGCCGGAGGCGAGGGACATCCGGAGGGACGGCTGCGGGCCCCGCCCTCACCGGGGGGCTTCCGCGGCCGGGAGGCCGGGCGGCCGGGCGGCGAGCAACAGGACGATGTCGTCGAGGCGGACGGCGCCGGGCCGAGCCGGACCCGGCGGGTGGTGGATCCGTGGACCCACGCCCGGCACCGCCCCACGGGGAAGGCCCCGTACCAGGGTGCGCCCGTCCGGGTGGCGCACGAGCGGTGGCGGGCGCCCGGCGCGGAGGTACCGATGGGCGTCGGACCTGTGCCGGAACCCTCCGGGGCTCGGGTCCGGTGGCGCGGCGCCCGGCGTGCGGGCGCCTGGAGCGGGGACGCGGAGAACGGAGAAAGGGGGCGGGCCGCGGGCCCGCCGCGCACTCACACCGGGGCAGGGATCCCCACCTGTGCGTGGCCCATGGCCGACCCGGCGGTCACACGGTCGGTCCCACTGTCCGTCGAGGGCCGGGGCAACGCCGTTCCGCGGCCCACCGCGGACCGCGGACCGCGTTCCGCGGTGGGCCGCGGGCCGCGCGGTCCGCCCTCAACGGGGTGCGTCCGGCGGAAGTTGGGTCAAAGGAGGGGACGGCGCCGGTTCGGTGCGTATCGTGAATCAGCGCGGGCCTTCGCTCCTCCTCCTCGGCCCCGGACCGGACGGTGAGGCTCTGTATGACTCCGGCGCACGGACCCGATGCCGCGGACGCCCCTGCCATGTCCGCCGTGGTGGAGTTCAGTGGCGGATCCGCGATGATCCCGGCCTCCCGCGACGTCGTCCAGGGCTTCGTCGCGCGACTCGGCGAGGCCGGTGTGAAAACCGCCGACACCTTCCTGGACGCCGCCCGTCTGGTCGCCAGCGAACTGGTGACGAACGCGCTCCGGCACGCGCCGGGCCCGTGCCGGCTGATGCTGACACTGGTGGGGGACGGCGTGGAGATCGCGGTGTCGGACACGGGGGAGGGCTTCCCCACGTTCCTGCCGAGCGATCCCCTGCGCGTCGGCCGGCACGGCCTGGAGATAGTGACGCGTCTGTGCGACGAGGTCATCACCAAGCCGCACGCGACCGGCAAGACCGTCTTCGTGCGTCTGCCCCTGCGATGACCCGCCGACGCCGGCGGACCGGACGCGTGGCCCTCAGCCGGCCAGGGCCTGCTCGACGGTGGGATGACAGGCGATGAGCGTGTCCACCCCGACGAGTTGCAGGACGCGCAGGACGGCCTGCTGGGGTGCGGCGAGCCGGAAGAAGACGCCGTGGGACTCGGCGGCCTGGTGGGTGGAGATCAGCACGTTGATGCCGCTGGAGTCCAGGAAGGCGACCTCCGAGAGGTCGACCACCGTGCCCGGCGTCGTCCGGACGCAGGACAGCAGGACGTCGCGGAGCTGACTGCTGCCGTCGAGGTCGACTTCTCCGGCGAGGGTGACGATGCTGACGCCGCCGCCCGTGGTGGTACGGGTGATCAGCAGCCGCTCGGGTACTGCCGCTCCCTCGGTGTCCGCCACGCTTCCCTCGCTTCTCGCATGTGCCCGGCCGTCGTTGGTGGCCTTGATGTTAAGGCTCTTCGGGATCCGTGTGGGCCACTTGCGCAGACCGGAAGGGGGCCGGGCCGGCCGTGGCGGCTCGACGCGCGCGATGGCCGTCCTCTGACTACCGTCGAGATGTGGTGGATCACACATTCGAAGAGCTCGTGCAGAAGCGCCACGCGGCGGACCAGGCACACCACCGGGTCGAGGAGCTGCGCGACTCGTACGGGCCTCCTACGCAGCACGAGTGGACCCGACGGCAGTCGCACACGTACGAGACCGCCGTACGGGCATGGCGCGACCTGGACCGGGACGCGCAGACCGCCATGACGGAGTACGTGAAGGAGGAGGGACAGTCCCGGCACAAGCTCGAGGAGGAGGTCCGCGAGGCCGTCCAGGACGGGCGGCCGGGGACCTGACGCACATCATGGGACAGGCGGCCACGCGCCCTGTGGCCGCCTGTGTCCGTGCCCCGGGCCCGGCCGGGCTTCGACGTCCGGGCCGGGGCGAGCCTCCGGGCCTGCGGCCCGCGTCAGCTCCGGCGGGCCGCGGCCTCGCCGACGAGGTCGCGTACGGCGGGCAGTGCCGCGGCCCGGTCCGCGGGCACCAGCCCGATGCGGGTGCGCCGGTCCAGCAGGTCGGCCTCGTCGAGGGCCCCCTCGTGCCGCAGGGCCCACACCAGTTCCGCCCCGGTGACGGGGTGGCCGGGCAGCACGCGCTCGCCGAGCCGGGGGTCCCGGTCGGCCAGGGCCCGCACGGCCGGTGCCTCCGTGCCGTAGAGCCGCACCAGGCGGCGCGGCGCCCGCAGCGCGGCGAGGACGTGCGGCGCGGCGGCGCCGACCAGCGGCAGCGCGGCGGTGAGGGAGGGCCCGGCGGAGAGGCGGCGGGCGGCGACGGCGGCGTCCACAGCGTCCTCGGCCATGCGCCGGTACGTGGTGAGCTTGCCGCCGACCACGGTGACCACCCCCTCCGGCGAGGTGAGCACGGCGTGCCGGCGGGAGACGTCCGCGGTCCGGGCCCCGGCGCCGGGCCGGTCCCGCGGGGTGGTGTCCAGCAGGGGACGCAGGCCCGCGAAGGCGCCGGCCACGTCCTCGCGGCGCACGGGCACGTCCAGGACCGAGCCGAGCACGTCGAGCAGGAAGCCGATGTCCGCCTCCGGCACCTCGGGGACGTCCGGGACCGGGCCGTCCACGGGCTCGTCGGTCAGCCCGACGTAGACCCGGCCGTCGCCCTGGGGCAGGACGAGGACGAAGCGGTTGGTCTCCCCGGGGACCGGGACGTGCAGTCCCGCGGGCAGCGGGCCGAGGGCCTCCGAGCGCAGCACCAGGTGGGTGCCGCGGGAGGGCCGGATCCGGACGCCGTCCACGAGGTCGCCGGCCCACACCCCGGAGGCGTTGATCACCGCCCGGGCGCGGATCCCGCCCTCCTCGCCGGTGACCTCGTCCCGTATCCGGGCGCCGGACGAGGTGAGCTCCAGTGCCCGCACCCGGGTCAGGATCCGGGCGCCGTGCGCGGCGGCGGTGCGGGCCAGGGCGGTCACCAGCCGGGCGTCGTCGGTGAGCCGGCCGTCCCAGGACAGCAGGCCGCCGCGCAGCCCGGCGGAGCGCAGCGCCGGGGCCAGGTGGCGGGTCTCCACGGCGGACAGCCGGCGCGGCGCGGGCAGCGTCGCCCGGGCCGTACGCGCGGCCAGCCGCAGCGTGTCGCCGGCCCGGAACCCCGCCCGGGCCAGCGTGGCCTGGGCGCGGGAGACCAGCGGCGTCAGCGGCAGCACGAACGGCTGGGCGCGCACCAGGTGCGGGGCGGTGCGCTCCATCAGCACGCCGCGCTCCACCGCGCTCTCGTGGGCGACGTCGAGCTGGGCGGAGGCGAGGTAGCGCAGACCGCCGTGGATGAGCTTCGAGCTCCACCGGGAGGTGCCGAAGGCCAGGTCGTGGGCGTCCACGGCGACGACGCTCAGGCCCCGGGCGGCGGCGTCCAGGGCGGCGCCGGCGCCGGTCGCGCCGAGGCCGACGACCAGGACGTCGACGACCGGGCCGCCGACCGTGCCGGCCAGTTCCCGCGAGCGCCGCGCGGCGGACAGGGCGGCACCGTCGGGGCTGCCGTCGGGGCTCATGGCGTGAGGGTCCTCTCGAGGATGGTCCGCAGCTCCGCGAGGAAGGCCGCGGCGGTCAGGTCGGGGTCGTCCTCGTCGGTCATGGTCCGCAGGGACAGGGCGTAGGACTGCACGACCAGCAGCACGGACCGCGCCTGCCGCTCGGGGGGCGCCGCGCGCACCGACCCGTCGGCGTGCCCCTCCCGCAGCGCGGCGGCCAGCAGCTCCAGCAGGGCCTCCTGGCTCGCCCCGCGCCGGTCCAGCACATAGGGCAGCAGCAGCTCGGGATCGACGTCGACGATCTTGCGGAAGAGCGGGTGGGCGCGGAACGCCGCCACCCCCGTCACCAGCCCCTCGACGATGCGTGAGCGGGTCTCCAGCCCGGGCCCCGGCTCGGGGACGGCCCCGGTGGCGACGGCGATCCACTCCCGGGTCATCAGGTCGCCGACCAGGGACCGCACGTCGGGCCAGCGCCGGTAGAGCGTCATCCGGGAGACGCCGGCGCGGCGGGCCACGTCGGTCATGGTCGTACGGCGGACGCCGACGGCCAGGACGCAGTCGCGTACGGCGTCGAGCACCGTGTCGTTGTCCGAGGAGTTCGGCCGGCTCGAGTGGTTGTGACGATTGGGCGTCATGTGTAACAGTGTAACGCCAGTGAGGCCGCACGGGCGGCATCCCCCGCATCGACCGGTGAGGACGACAGGCGATGGACATGCTGTGGAACGGCTGGGGCGACCCGGCCCGCGCGACGCCGCTGCCCGACACCGTGACCGGGCTGCTGCGCGATCTGCTCGGCGTCGAGGAGAGCGGCAGTGCGCCCGTCCGCCTGGAGGAGATCGACGTCCCCGCCGCTCTGGACGACCCGGCCCGCCAGGCGCTGCTGGCCGCCGTCGGCGACCGCGCCGACCGGGTGCGCACGGACGCCGAGACCCGTGTCCGGCACACCCGCGGCAAGTCCACGCCCGACCTGCTGCGCATGCGCAGGGGCGACGTCCGCGACACCCCGGCCGCCGTCGTCCTGCCCGGCAGCCACGACGAGGTGCTCGCGGTCATGCGGGTCTGCGCAGACCACGGTCTGGCGCTCGTCCCGTTCGGTGGCGGCACCTCCGTCGTCGGCGGTCTCGCCCCCGGCCGGCCGGGCCCCTTCGTCGCCCTCGACCTGCGGCACATGAACCGCCTGCTCGGCCTCGACCCGGTCTCCCGCACCGCCACGCTGCAGCCCGGCCTGCGCGCCCCCGAGGCCGAGGCCCTGCTCGTGGAGCACGGCCACACCCTCGGTCACTTCCCCCAGTCCTACGAATGGGCCACCATCGGCGGCTTCGCCGCGACCCGTTCCAGCGGACAGGCCTCCGCCGGGTACGGACGCTTCGACGACATGGTGCTGGGCCTGACCCTCGCCACCCCCGAGGGCACCCTCGACACGGGCCGCGCCCCCCGCTCCGCGGCCGGCCCCGACCTGCGCCAGCTCGTGCTGGGCTCGGAGGGCGCGTTCGGCGTCATCACCTCCGTGACCGTGCGGATCCGGCCGGTGCCGGACGTCCGCCGCTACGAGGGCTGGCGCTTCACCTCCTTCGACGAGGGCGCCGCCGCCCTGCGCCGCCTCGCCCAGGACGGTCCGCGCCCGACGGTGCTGCGGCTGTCCGACGAGACCGAGACCCTGATCGGCCTCGCCCAGCCCGACGCCATCGGCGCCTCCCTCGCCGAACAGAACGCCGGATGCCTCGCGATCGTCGGCTTCGAGGGCACGGAGGAGGACACCGCGCACCGCCGGGATGCGGCGGCGGCCGTACTCGCCGAGCACGGCGGCACGTTCGCCGGCGGGGAACCGGGGGAGCGGTGGGCGCACGGCCGGTACTCCGCGCCCTACCTGCGCGACTCCCTGCTGGACGCCGGGGCGCTCGCCGAGACCCTGGAGACGGCGGCCTACTGGTCCCGGATCCCCGGGCTGTACACGGCCGTCCGCGACGCGCTCACCACGACGCTCACCGAGGCCGGCACCCCGCCGCTGGTCATGTGCCACATCTCGCACGTCTACGAGAACGGCGCCTCCCTGTACTTCACCGTCGTCTCGGCCCAGGGCGACGACGCCGTGGCCCACTGGACCCGCGCCAAGCACGCCGCCAACGAGGCGATCCTCGCCGCCGGCGGCACCATCACCCACCACCACGCGGTCGGCACCGACCACCGCGACTGGTACCTGAGGGAGGCGGGCCCCCTCGGCATCGAGGCCCTGCGCGCCGTCAAGCGGCGCCTGGACCCGGCCGGACTGCTCAACCCGGGTGTCCTCCTGCCCGCCGACTGAGCCCGGCCGGCCCGCCGCCCGGCCCGTAGGCACGCCCGTGGGACGCGCCCCCCGAGACAACAGTCCGGCACCACCCGTCAGCCCGGAGGCACACCGATGCGACAGTTCACCGCCGTCGTCAACCCCACCGCGGGCGGCGCCGGCTCCGCCGCCGCGCTGCTCGCGGTGGCCCGGCTGCTGCGGGAGGCGGGCGCCGGGCTGGAGACCGAGTACAGCCGCAGCCTCGCCCACGCCCGGGACATCGCCCGGGAGGCCGGGCGGCGGGGCCGGGTGGTGCTCGCCGTCGGCGGGGACGGGATGGCCGGCGGCATCGGCGGCGCCCTCAGCGGCACCGGCGCCGTGCTGGGCCTCGTCCCGGCCGGCCGCGGCAACGACTTCGCCCGCGCGCTGCGCCTGCCCACCGAGCCCGAAGCCCTCGCCGGGCTGCTGCTGCGCGGCGAGCCGCGCCCCGTCGACACCATCGAGGTCACCTCCGCCGTCCACGACCGCACCGTCGTGCTCGGCAGCGTCTACGCGGGGGTCGACGCGCTCGCCAACCGGCACGCCAACCACGCGCGCCTGCTGCGCGGCACCGCCTCCTACTACGCGGGCGCCCTGCGCGCCGTCACCACCTGGCGCCCCACCCGCTACCGGGTCACCGTCGACGGCCGGGAGCACGCCTTCACCGGCTACACCGTGGTGGCCGCCAACTCCGGCTACTACGGCTCCGACCGCCTCATCGCCCCCGCCGCCCGGGTGGACGACGGCCTGCTGGAGGTCGTGATGATCCGGCACGCGCCGCGGCGGCTGTTCTTCGCCCTGATGAACGACCTCACCACCGGCGCCCACGTCCACCGCCCCCAGGTACGCGTCCTGCGCGGGAAGGAGGTCCGGATCGAGGCCGACCGGCCCATACCCTACGGCGCCGACGGCGAGGTGGACGCCGTCGTCCCCGTCACGGCCAGGGTGCTCCCCGGGGCACTGCGCGTCCTGCGCTGACCACGCCAGGGGGGCCGACCGCCGGTGTCGGCGGCCGGCCCCCCTGGCGTGCGGATCAGCCCCGGGGAGTGGTGAAGCGTTCCCACACCCGGTGGGAGCCCAGCAGCCGCGTCACCTGCTCCAGGGCGGCGGTGCCCGACTCGGCGACGACCACGCCCGCGGCGTCGGCCGGCACGCCCGACGCGTCGAGGGCGGCCTCGCCGCCGGCCCAGACACCGATCGCCTTGCCGTGCCGGAACGCCTCCGACAGCAACAGGCTCACCCGCGGGTCGATCGACCCCGGCCCCGTGGGCGCCGGCGCCGCCTTGTAGTCCCGCGGCGTGTACGCGTCGCCGCCCATCGCGGGCGTCCCCGCGACGAGGACGGCGTCGAACTCCACGGACCGCGCGGTGACGTAGCTGCGCTGGACCGTCAGCGCCGCCTCGCCCGAACCGAGGGTGCCGCCGGTCGGCGCCACCACGAGCGGCACCATCCCGGCCGCCAGTACCGCCTCCCGCACGGCGTTCACGCCCTCCAGGTCGGCCCCGCTGGTCACGATGCCGACGACCCGGCCCTCGACCGGCCACGTCTTTCCGACCTGGGACAGCGCCGGGCTCGGCTCGACGTCGGCCAGGGGCACCGTCGGCTGCGGGGCGGGCAGGCCGAGGCCCTCGGCGACGCCCGCGCACAGCTCGGGGTCGATGTTGGCCAGCACCTGGAGCGTCCGCTCCCTGATGGACTGCTCGTAGCACTTGCCCAGCTCGAAGGTGTAGGCGCCGATGATGTGCTCGCGCTCCACCGGGCTCATGCTCAGCCAGAACCGGCGCGGCTGGCTGAAGTGGTCCGCGAACGACTCCGGCGCCTCGCGCACCTTCGACGCCTCCGGGATCCGGACCGGCGCCTCGACGTACGCGCCCATGTCCGCGCCGGCGGTGAACGGGCAGCCGCCGTCCAGGGAGTTGGGGCGGTAGGGTGCCACGCCCCGGTGCACCGCCGTCTGGTGCATGCCGTCGCGCAGCATGTCGTTGACCGGCGCCTGCGGGCGGTTGATCGGCAGCTGCGGGAAGTTGGGGCCGCCCAGCCGCGTGATCTGCGTGTCCAGGTAGGAGAACAGCCGCCCGGCGAGCAGCGGGTCGTCGGTGACGTCGATGCCCGGCACCAGGTGACCGACGTGGAAGGCGACCTGCTCCGTCTCGGCGAAGAAGTTGGACGGATTGCGGTTCAGGGTCAGCAGCCCCACCGGCTGCACCGGGGCGAGTTCCTCGGGCACGAGGTTCGTCGGGTCCAGCAGGTCGATGCCCTCGAAGGTCTGCTCCGGGGTGTCGGGGAACGTCTGGATGCCCAGCTCCCACTGCGGGTAGGCGCCCGCCTCGATGGCGTCGGCGAGGTCGCGGCGGTGGAAGTCCGGGTCGACGCCGTTGATGATCTGCGCCTCGTCCCACACCAGGGAGTGCACGCCCAGTTTGGGCTTCCAGTGGAACTTGGCCAGCGTCGTCTCACCGGCCGCGTTGACCAGCCGGAAGGTGTGGACGCCGAAGCCCTCCATCATCCGGTAGGAGCGCGGGATGCCGCGGTCGCCCATGAAGAAGATGGTGTGGTGGGTCGCCTCGGTGTGCAGCGAGACGAAGTCCCAGAAGGTGTCGTGCGCGCTCTGCGCCTGCGGGATCTCCCGGTCCGGGTGCGGCTTCGCGGCGTGCACGACGTCCGGGAACTTGATGGCGTCCTGGATGAAGAACACCGGGATGTTGTTGCCGACCAGGTCGAAGACGCCCTCGCTGGTGTAGAACTTCGTCGCGAAACCGCGGGTGTCGCGCACGGTGTCCGACGACCCCCGCGAACCGACCACCGTGGAGAACCGCGTGAACACCGGCGTCTCCACGTCCGCGGCGAGGAAGCCCGCCTTGGTCACGGAGGCCGCCGTGCCGTAGCTCTGGAAGATCCCGTGCGCGCCCGCGCCGCGCGCGTGCACCACACGCTCCGGGATGCGCTCGTGGTCGAAGTGCATGACCTTCTCGCGCAGGTGGTGGTCCTGCAGCAGCACCGGCCCGCGCGGTCCGGCCTTCAGCGAGTGGTCCGTGTCGTACAGCCGCGTGCCCTGCGCGTTCGTCAGGTAGCTCCCGGACTGGGCGACCCGGGCCTGGTCGGCGCCGGTGGGCTGCCCGGTCGGCGACACCGTGTCCGGACCGCTCTGGTCCGGCTTCGGGGGCAGCGGGTCGCGGGGCGTGGTGGGTTCGGCGACCGGCGGCGACTCGGGGCCGGGCTTGCCGGGCACCCCGTCCGCCGGTCCACCGCCCTCTCCCTGCAGGCTCTCGGTGACCTTGCGGGCTACCCGCTTGAGGGGATTGGGGTCGCTCATCAGCCTTTTCTCCGTTCTGGGCGGGCCGCTTCACGCGGCCGGTCGTCTTCGAGCACCGACTGTCGTGGGCCGTGACCGCGTACCCGGCCACCGGGACTCAAGACATGCGCGATGGCGGCAGGACGCCGAAGTCCCGCCCGCCGGGACGACGACCGCCGCGCCGCACCCGATGCGCTCGGCCGTCGTCACCCCGCCCGGACGGCGCGCGGCGCGGACTTCGGCGGACTCCACCGGGGCGGCGCACGGCACGGACACGACCAGGCGGCCCGGGCACGGCGTGCGACGCCTTGGGCATGGGGACTCCTTCTCACCGGTGGCCGTACCAGCGTCACCGCCCCCGGGGCGGCACGCCACCGGAGGCGGGCGCACGAGGGAGGCCCCCGGCCGGCATCGCGCCGGCCGGGGGCCTCCCGGACGCCGCACGGCTCACCCGTGCGTGACCCGCACCGGCTCGAACGAGACCCGCGTACGCACGCCGCCGTCCGCCCAGACCACCTCGACACCGCCGTCGTCGGCCACGGTCTGGGTGACGGCGTCCGCCAGTGGCCCGGGGCCCGGTTCACCGGTGAGCGCGGCCAGGCAGACGTGCAGCGAGGTGCCGCCCGCGGCGCCGGACAGCCGGGGCATCTCGGCCCACGGCGTGTAGGCGGTGCCCTGCGGGGCGCGGACGGTCTCCGGCCCGGCGTCCCAGCCGTGCAGGCCGTGCAGCGCCGAGACCAGCGGCTCGTCGGGGCCGGTGGCCCATCCGGTGTGGGTGAGGCGGGCCCCGGCCGGGGCGCCCGTCACCCGGTGCACCCGCAGCTCGTACGGCCCCCGCGCCACAGTCACGCTCTCCACCCGCAGTCCCGGCACCATCGGGGGCCCGCCGGCGAAGACCGGCCGGTGCCAGGACGCCGCCCAGCCCCAGCCGTCGCCGTGCCCCGCGCCGAGGGGGTGGATCCGGCGGCGCACACTGCGCCGGCCGTTCACCTCCACCGACAGGTGGTTGTCCGCGACGTTGCCGAGTGCCGTCGGGCCGGTCCGGGTCGAGTACGCCTGCCGGCCGTAGTGCGGGTCGTCCTCGGCGGCCGACTCGCCCTCGTGCGGCCGGACGTGGTCGCTGCCGTGGTTGTGCAGCCGTACGATCCCGTCGCCGTGCGTCGACTGCACCAGCAGCCCGGGCGCGGGCAGGGCCAGCACCCGGTCGGCCTCCTCGACCGGCGCGGGTTCCTCGGTGGCCGTCCACAGCGGATGTCCGGCGGGCGCGAGGAGCGACACGAACGCCTTGGACGCCCAATAGGGCGAGGCCGGACCGGAGTACGGCTGGAGCGTCGCCTCGTGCGGCCCGTGCCAGCCGAGGCTCAGCAGCCCGTCACCGGTCAGCGCACCGCGCTCCAGGAAGTACCGCAGGCTGCCGCTGGCCAGCCGCCGCGAGGCGCCCGGCGTCAGCGGCGTGTGCCCGGTCAGCGCGCCGAGACTCACCGCCGACGACGCGGCGAAGCGGTACGACAGCGACCGGCCGAAGTGCAGCGGCGCCCCGTCCGCGCCGAACATCAGCCCGAAACCCTCCAGGTGCGCGCGCAGCCGCTCGCCGTACCGCGCGGCGAGATCGCCGTCGCCGCCGAGGTGGGCGTCGAGCACCGGGTACAGGTGCAGCGCCCAGCCGTTGTAGTGGTCGAAGGCGCGTCCGTCGCCGTCGGCGTACCAGCCCTCGCCCCGGTACCAGCCCTCCAGCAGCTCCAGCGCCCGCCGCCGTGCCGCCGCCGTCTCCGCGTCGCCGCGGCCGACCGACTCCAGGAACCCGGCGACCGTGTACGGGAACAGGTACCAGTTGTTCGGCGCCGGAACGTGCCGCAGCGCCCCGCGCAGCCACTCCTCCACCCGGTCCTGCACCCCGGCGTCGAGGTTCTTCCACAGCCAGGGCGCGGTCAGCCTCAGCCCGAGCGCGACCGACGCCGACTCGACCATCGGCTGACCCTGCACGTCGTGGTCGAGGATCAGCGGCCAGGACTCGGTGTCGTCGCGGCCCGGCGTGCGGGTGCCCGATTCCAGGCCGCGCGCGTAGCGCTCCAGCCAGCCGTGCGGATCGTCGCCGCCCGCTCCGGCGACCCGGAAGGCCGCCGCGAGGAACGTCCGCGCGAAGCCCTCCAGCCCGTCGGAGCGCACCCCCGAGCGCGAGGGGCGGCCCGGCAGGTCGAGCAGGGCGCGGCCCGGCGTGCTCCAGCGCCACGCCGCCCGCAGCAGCCCGTCCGCGACGGCCTCCCAGTGGGCGCGGGTGTACCCCGTGAACGGGCTCAGCGCCCGGTCCTCGGTGGGCAGTTCGAACGGGATGCTCATGCCAGGAACGCCAGCCTTTCGCGTCGTACGGGATGGAGGAAACCGGCACCGGACGCCCAGCGGGCGGTCTCGGCGAGGGCGAGGTCGGCCAGGCGCCGCCACTCGTTGCCCTCGGAACCGGCGAGGTGCGGGGTGAGCAGCGCGTTCTCGCAGTCCCACAGCGGGTGGTCCGGCGGCAGCACCTCGGGGTCGGTGACGTCCAGCACGGCCCGGATCCGGCCCGCCAGGACGGCGTCGGTCAGCGCGTCCTGGTCGACGACCGCGCCGCGCGAGGTGTTGATCAGCACGCCCCCGGCCGGCATCGCGTCGATGAGCGCACGGCCGACCAGGCCACGGGTCTCGGGCAGCAGCGGCGTGTGCACGCTGACGGTGTCGCAGCGCGCGAACAGCTCGGGCAGCCCGACGCGTTCGACACCGAGCCGGGCGGCGTCCGCGTCGTCGACGTACGGGTCGTGCAGCAGGACGTCGACGTCGTGCGGGCGCAGCAGTTCGACGACCCGGCGGCCGATCAGCGACGCCGACAGGATGCCGACCGTGCGGCGGTAGTTGCCGACGGAGCGCGGGGTGCGCAGCCAGTTGGCGCGGGAGCGGGACAGCCGGTAGTCGCGAGCCCGCTCCAGGACCCGCTTGCCGGTGAGCAGGATCATGCCGAGGGTGTACTCGGCCACGGGCAGGGCGTTGGCCGCGGCGGCCGAGGAGACCTCGACGCCGCGCTCCCAGCACGCGTCGGTGACATGACCGCGGACGCTGCCCGCCGTGTGCACCACGGCCCGCAACCGCGGCGCCGCCCGCAGCACTTCCGCGTCCAGCGGTGGACAGCCCCAGCCGGTGATCAGCAGGTCGGCGTCGGCCAGGAGCGACCGGGCGCGCGGGGTGGACAGATCGTCCAGCGCGGGCAGCGGGGCGAGGTCGCACACCCGGCGGAAGGCGGCCAGCGACTCGGGGTCGAGGACGGCCGCGGCGGCGTCCTGGGACATGGCCACGACGGCACGGGGCCGGGCCCCCGGCCCGGGGACGTCGGGGGCGTGCGAGGTCACTTGACGGCTCCGGCGGTCAGCCCGCTCCGCCAGAAGCGCTGGAGCAGGACGAAGGCGAGGATCAGCGGAAGGACGGCCAGCAGCGACCCCATGATGACCACCGGGTAGTACTCCGGCGAGACGGACGCCGCACTGTTCCACTGGTACAGGCCGAGGCTGACGGGGTACAGGTCCTGGTCGGACAGCATCACCATGGGCAGGAAGAAGTTGTTCCAGATCGCGGTGAGCTGGAAGAGGAACACGGTGACCAGGCCGGGGCCGAGCATCCGCAGCGACACCCGCACGTACGTGGTCAGTTCGCCCGCGCCGTCCACGCGCGCGGCCTCCAGCACCTCGTCGGGCACGTAGCCCCGGCTGAAGATGCGGCCGAGGTAGACGCCGAACGGGTTGAACAGCACCGGGACGAACACCGCCCAGAAGGTGTTGACCAGGCCGGCCGCGGACGCCATCAGATACAGCGGCAGCGCGAGGACGGTCTGCGGCACCATGACCGCCGCCAGCACCAGGCCGAACAGCTTCTCCTTGTGGCGGAAGGGGTACTTGTCGAAGGCGTAGCCGCAGGCGACGCTCAGCAGCGCGCCCACCGCGGCGCCGAGGACGGCGTAGAGCAGGCTGTTGAGGTACCAGCGGCCGTAGAGCCCGCCGTCCATGGCGAACAGGTCCCGCAGGTTCCGCGCGAAGGAGAAGTCGCTCAGCGACAGCAGGTCGCTGCTGAACAGGGCGTCCCGGTTCTTGGTGGTGGCGAGCACCAGCCACAGCACGGGCAGCAGGGTGTAGAGGACGGAGACCGCGACGACCACGTTGACGGTCGCACGGCCCAGCAGTCCCGGGCGGAGCAGGGAGCTGTCGGTGGCGCTCACCGGGCCTCCTCGGCGGTCTCGGCGCGGCTGGTGAAGCGGGTGACGCCGTAGGACAGGGCGATGGTGCAGACGAGCAGAACGACCGAGGCGGCCGCCGCCAGGCTGTAGTTGTTGCGGGTGAACGCCGCGTCGTAGATGTACATGCTCGGCGAGAACCGGGAGCTGATCATGGGGGAGGACTGGCTGAGCAGCATGGGTTCGGTGAACAGCTGGAGCGCCCAGATCAGGGTGAAGATGGCGACCATGACGATCGAGGCGCGCACCAGCGGCGTCTTCACCTGGAGCGCCGTGCGCACCGGCCCGGCGCCGTCGACCACCGACGCCTCGATCACCTCGCGGGGCACGGCCTGCAGGGCGGCGTAGAAGACCACCATGTTGTAGCCGAGGTTGCTCCACAGGGCGATGTTGACGATGGACGGGACCACCGTGTGGATGCCGAGGAAGTCGATCGTGATGTCGGCTCGGGCGAACAGGTCGATCACCGGGCTGATGCCCGGCGTGTACAGGTACAGCCAGATCAGGGCCGCGATGATGCCGGGCACGGCGTGCGGCAGGAACAGGCCCAGCTGGGCGAAGGCACGCAGCCGCACCACGCCCGAGTCGAGCAGCAGGGCGAGGGCGAGCGCGCCGGCGACCATGAGGGGGATGTAGATCAGGCAGTACAGCGCGACCGTGCCGAGCCCGCCGAGGAAGGTGGGGTCGGTCAGGACGGCGGCGTAGCTGCGCAGGCCGACGAAGACGGTGCGCTCGGGGCCGAAGCCGAGGCCGGGCTGGTCGTCGCTGAAGAAGCTGAGGTAGACGGCCGTGCCGACGGGGATCAGGAAGACGGTGACCAGCAGGGCGAAGAACGGCGTCATGAGGACGGCGCACGCGGTCAGCCGGCGGCGTCCGGCCGCCCTGCGGGCGCGCGTGCCCGTGGTGGAGGGGGCCGGGCCGCCGGCGCGCGCGGTGCCGGCCGGCACCCGGGGACGGGTGGTCGTGGTCATGGGGTGTCACCTGCCTTTCGTCGGCTCAGGTGCTGTGCTGGGTGGTGGACAGGCCGAGGGCCTTGAGGTCGGGCATGGTGCCCTCCTGGGCGGTGCGCAGCGAGTCGACGAGCGAGCCCTGGCCGGCGCCGACGCGGGCGAAGGAGTCCTGCATGACCTTCTGGGTGGCGCTCATCCGAGGCCCCCACAGCCAGCCCTCGCCGATCTTGTGGGCCTCCTGCTCGAACAGGCCGTAGATGTCCTGTCCGCCGTAGTAGGTCCGGTCGAAGGCCTCCCGTCCCACCGCCACCAGACCGGGGGCGGCCGGGTACTGGCTGCTGGTCCCGCTGGACAGGCGGGCGCGCAGGGCGTCGGGGTGGGAGACCTGCCACTCGATGAACTCCATGGCGGCCTCGGGACTGCGGCTGTCCTTGGTCACGGCGAAGG
Organism: Streptomyces sp. NPDC093586; assembly: GCF_044764905.1. NCBI lineage: Bacteria > Bacillati > Actinomycetota > Actinomycetes > Kitasatosporales > Streptomycetaceae > Streptomyces > Streptomyces sp. NPDC093586. The sequence continues at coordinate 128,917 of NZ_JBIWJA010000016.1, forward strand.
TCGAGCCGCCGTGCGTCCCGACGGAGGGGGCGGTGGTGTCCCACTGCGGCAGCGGCGCGATCCGCCACCGGCCTTTCTGTCCCGGCCGCGCGTTCATCTGCGCTCCGGCGTCCCAGGCGCCGGTGAGCCGGGTGAGCACCAGTCCGTTGCCGAGCTGTGCGTCGGCCTGCCTGCTCTCGACGGCGTTCACGAAGACGTCGTCCCGGTCGATGAGCCGCTGCCAGTAGTCCGCGACCCGCCGGGACGGCGCGTCGGCGAGGGAGACGTTCCAGGCGCCCTTCGAGGTGTCGAACCACCGGGCACCCGCCTGCCAGGCGTACGCGGCGAACTGGGTCATCCCGTCGGTCGGGAAGAGCACCAGCCGCCGGTCCGGCGCCTTGCGGCGCACGGTCGCCGCCTGCTCGGCGAACTCGTCCCAGGTGCGCGCCACCCGGAGTCCGTACCGCTCGAACAGGTCGGCGCGGTAGTGCATCACCATGGGCTCGACGTCCAGCGGCACGCCGAACACCCGGCCCTCGAAGGTGGTCAGCCCGAGTGCCTGCGGCAGCAGCCTGCGGCGCAGGCGGTCGCTGACGAGGTCGGTGATGTCGCGGGCGACGCCGTCGATGGCGTACCCCGGGACCTGCGGATACTCGATGGTGGCGACGTCGGGCGCGTTGCCGGCGCGGGCGGCGTTGCTCAGCTTGGCGTAGCCGCCCTGCCCCCCGGAGGGGATCTGCTGGAACTCCACCCGGATGGTCCGGTGCGTGCGGTTGAAGGCGTCGACCACCTGCTGGCTGCCGCGCAGGGCGGACCAGAAGGTGATGCGCGTGGTGGTGCCCGTGCGGGCCGACGAGGCACCGTTCCCCCCGGTGCAGGCGCTTGCGGCTCCTGTCAGGGGTACGGCGGCCATCGCGGCGAGCACGGAGCGACGACTGGGTCGTCCGGGCATGGCGGCTCCCACGGCTCCTGCGTGTCCGCGGCTGTGGACACGGCTGTTGGGGACACGGGAATCCTGGACCGGGCCAGCACAAACGGTCAATAGATCGATCAGAAGAAAATAAAACGCTCAAACGCTCATTCCGTCGGCGTCCGTCGACGCCCGCCGGGTCGAACCCCGCACCATCAGCCGGGGCAGCAGCTCGACGCGCCGCGCGGGCCGCCCGCCCTCCCGCAGCCGCTCCAGGAGCAGCTCGGCGGCCACCCGGCCGACCTCCGCACGGGGCGGGGACACGGCCGTCAGCGGAGGCGTGGCGAGACCCGCGACCACATCGTCGTACGCCACGACCGAGCAGTCCTGCGGCACCCGCACCGCGTCGTCCGCCAGCCGCTGCACGATCATCAGCGCGTCCACGTCGCCGTGCAGCACGACCGCGGTCGCCCCCGTCCCGCGCAGCACCACCGGCAGATCGGCCGTCTCGCCCGCCGAGTACGGCCCCTCCGCCCCCGACTCCGGTGTGCTCAGCGCCCACGCCCACCGCTCCACCAGCGGATGCGCCCCGGCGATCTCGGCGAACGCGGCCCGCAGGGTGCGCGCCGTCGGACTGTCGTCCCGGGTCGCGAACACGATGCGCCGGTGCCCGAGCCCCACCAGGTGCTCCACGGCCAGATGCGCCCCGTACCAGTGGTCCGAGCACACCGAGTCCAGCACGTGCGGTGCGCTGCCGCGCCGCGGCCGCCGCTCCATCAGCACCGTCGGCACGTCCAGTGCGGCCAGCCACCCGTGGTCGGCCTCCTCGGCGGCCAGGCTGCTCCACCGCGGCGCGAGCAGCAGCCCCCGGGCGCCGTCCTCGAGGGCCCGCTCGACCAGCGGGCGCTCGGCGCCGACGGCCTGGGGCGCGATGTGCAGCGCGAGGCGCACGCCCGCCTCCTCCAGCACCGTGCGGGCGCCGTGCAGCGTCTCGGTCAGGTACGAGTGCCGCTCCGGCACGACCACGGCCACCCGGTCACCGTCGGCGACGGTGCCGGCCGGCACCTCGGGGGTGGGCAGCGTCGAGCGGACGACGCCGTGTCCGCGGCGCAGTCTGCCCTCCCGCGTCAGCTCCTCCACGTCCCGGCGGACCGTCACCACCGAGACCTGCAACTCGTCGGCGAGGTCGCGCACCCGCGCGGTACCGCGCGCCTGGACCGCCGCCAGGATCCGCTGACGCCTGACATCGACCGGCTCCCGCATGAGCACTCCCCACCCGCAGATGTTCGTTTGAGCGATTCGGCGCCATCATAACGATCGCTCGTGTCGGGCGTACGTGCCTCATGGGGTACGTGCTGTACGTGATGTCACGGCTCGGGGTCCGCGAGCAGCCGGCCCAGCGGCCCCAGGTCGAGGTTGAGGTCGGCGCGGCTCAGGCCGTGCTGCGCGCACAGGTCGTCCATGCGCCGGTCGAGCAGCAGGAGCGCGGTGCCGAGCCGTTCCTCCTGCTCCGCGCTCAGCGTGCCCTCGTCGAAGCGGCGCACGGCCTGGCGCTCCATGAGCTGCCGCAGCAGCTCGACGACGGTGAGCACCAGGGCGGCCAGGTCGTTCGTGACGCGCTCGGGGTCCAGGTCGAGGGAGTGGGCGCGGGGCGCGGTCACAGCGGCCCGCTGTCCGGCCACGGGGCGGGCACGCGCTCGTTCACCGACGACAGCAGGGCGTGCAGGGAGATCCGCACCAACGGCACGTCGGCGATGGCCAGGACCAGGTCCCCGCTGACGACGACACCGGTCGCCAGCACGCGGTCCAGCAGGTCGACCAGGGGCACCCCGACCGGCGCGTACGGCTCGGGCCCGTCCCAGGGCACGGGCGCCGGGCCCGGCGCGCGGGGGTCCGCGGCGGTCATGAGCGCACCTCCCGCCCCGTGTGCTCCCGAAGGTCCCGGTCCGGTTCCCCGTCCCAGCGGGCGAAGGAGTACGGGATCCACGGGCCCGAGGCGCTGACCTCGACGGCGGGATACGGACGGTCCGTGGTGAGTCCGGCCAGCGTCCGGGTGAAGGCGGCGCTCTCCGCGTCCTCCACGAGGTAGGCGCAGTTCAGCAGTTGCGGGGTGCGCCGGCCGGTCAGCCGCTCGCTCTGCGGGCGGTGCCGGGTCGCCGCGACGGCGTACCGCCGCAGTTCCGCGTCGACGGCCTCCGCCTCGGCCAGGGCCCTCGCGTGCGCGTCCCGCCCCTCGCGCCGCCGTGCGCTGGCCCGGCTCAGGTAGGCACGTCCTCCCGTGTCGGCGCCGGTCCGCGGGCCGGTCCGCGGCGCGGGCTCCGCCGCGTGCACCTTCACCGCCCATTCCGTACGGTCCTGGAGGCGGTCGAGCAGTGCGCCCAGCGCCGCCGCACGGGAGGCGACCGCCTGCCGCGCGCTCCCGTCGCCGCGGTACAGGGTCGCCAGCGGCAGCGGAACGACGGAGCGGCCCCGCCCGCCCGCCGCCTCGACGCCCCGGTGGTGGGCGCGGGCGCACCGTTCCAGGTCCTCGGGCCGGCCCAGCCGCTCCGCCAGCGCCTCGTCGTCGAACAGCGCCGCGGGCACGTCCTGGACGAGCAGGCACAGGCCGGCCGTGCGCAGCACGCGCAGCGGACCGCCCTCCTCGTGACCGGTCGCCGCGGCCAGTCCGGCGGCGTCCGGCGGGGTGCGGGTGACGGCGAACGCGTAGACCAGGCCGGCGTCCGCGGGGCCGGTGGGGTGCCCGCTCACCGGACGGCTCCCGTCGTCTCCCCGACGGCCTCCTCCAGCGCGTCGAGCCGGGTCCGCAACCGCGCGTTCTCCTCGGCGAGCGCGTCGCGCGCGGCCCGGGACGACAGCGCCGGGTCGGTCTCCCACCAGTCGATGCCCGCCTTCTTCGCGGTGTCCACCGAGGCGATGAACAGCCGCAGTCGGATGGTGAGCAGCTCGATGTCGAGCAGGTCGATCTTGATGTCTCCGGCGATGACGATGCCCTTGTCGAGGACCCGCTCCAGCAGGTCCGCGAGGCTGCCGGTGGCGGGGGCACCGAGCTGCGTGTCCGGTCCCGGGTATCCGCGGTCGACGTCTGTCACTGCGTACTCCCCACGGCGTCAGCGATACGGGCGGGCACGTTCGTCGTCGTCGTACGCGTCCTCGTCGTCCTCGTCGTCCTCGGTCTCCTCGTCGTCCTCACCTTCCTCGTCCTCGTACTCGGCACCGTCCTCGTCTTCTTCTTCGTCCTCGTAGTCGGGGCCGGGACCGCCCTCGTCGTCCTCGTACTCGGTGTCGTCGTGCTCGGCGCCGCCGGAGTTCTCCTCCTCCAGCGCCTCCTCGTGACTCCGGACGACCTCGCCGTCGCGGATCTCACCGCGCCAGCCCTCCACCTCCTCGTCTCCCATGAGGGTCACGTGCCGCGCGAAGTGCTTCAGGTCCAGCCGCAACCGGCGCCCCTGGGCGCGCCAGAGGTTGCCGGTCTTCTCGAAGAAACCCGCCGGGTAGTACTCGACGACCACGACGACGCGGGTCAGCCGGGGCGCCAGCTCGTGGAAGGTGACCGCGCCGCGTGTGCTGCCCTTGGCCCCCTCGGAGGTCCACACGATCCGTTCGTCGGGGACCTGCTCCTGCACGGTCGCCTTCCAACTGCGGCTGGAAGGACCCACCTTGACGTTCCAGTCGGAGGTGACCTCGTCATGGGGGCTGACGCTGCGGACGCCCTTGGTGAAGGAGCTGAAGTCCTGGAGCCGGGTCCACTGGTCGTAGACGGTGCGCAGGGGGACGCCGATGTCGACGGTCTCCATGATGTGCGTCGCCTTGACGCTGCCCCGGGACCCGCGCCCGCGCCCTCCCGAGCCGCGCCCGCCCGAGCCAGGGCCGCCGCCCGCGGAGTCGGTCAGGCGGTCGGTCAGACCTCCGATCCGCTCACCCGCCCTGCCCGCGAGGCTGTGCCCGGCGGCGGAGAGGTAGCCGCCGAGAGCGTCCTTCACGTCGCCCAGGGGGGACGGGGCGCCGTTCCCCTGTCCGGTGGGGCTCATCCTCGGCCACCTCCCCGCCGGTCCCCCGACGGTACGGCCTTCTTGGCGGCGGTCTTCTCCGGGGCCGTCTTCTTCACGGCGGTCTTCTTCGCGGTCGTCTTCTTCGCGGTCGTCTTCTTCGCCGGTGGTTTCCCGCCGGACGCGGCCGTGCGCGGGGGCGCCTTCCGCGGTGGTGCGGGGGCGGGCTCGCGGTCCTCCTCCCGTTCCTCGTCGTCGAAGTAGCCGGCCTCGTCCGGCGCGTCGTCGTACTCGTCGTCCGGTTCCTCGTCCCGGTCGTCCCGCCGGCCCGCGCCGGTGAGCGCGTCGGTGCGGTCGCGGAGCGTGTCCGCGAGGCCGGTGAGCCGGCGGTTCGCCGCCGCGGTGACGGCCACGCGTCCGGCGGTCAGCAGCTCGCCGCGCACCTGGTCCGACAACTCCTGGAACTGCGGTGTCAGCTGCAGTCTGCCCAGCCCCTGGGACAGCACCTGGGCGGGGGAGAGCCCGAGGCGCCGGCCCGCCAGGTAGGAGCCGACCGCGAAGGCCAGCTTGGCCTTCCGTGTACGGCCGAGGAGATATCCGCCCGCCATGGCCGCCGCCAGGGCCGCCCTGCTGTCGCTCATACGTGCCTTCCCTGCGCTGGATCCGTGGTGGTGGTGCGGCCGGTGGGCCGGACCGGGCGGTCGAGGAGGGTGAGCAGGCGCTCCTCCTCCCGTTCGAAGGCCGCCTCGTCGATGGCGCCCTCGTCCAGGGCCCGGTTGAGCGCGGCCAGACGGGCCTGGACGGCGCGCGGGTCATGGGTCTGGCGCCGGGCTTCCTGGAGCAGGTGGTCGGCGATCCACGCCGTGCCCCGCACCGGGGCCAGGGGCAGCAGCAGGAGACCGCTCACGATGCCCACCGCGTCACCGCCCGGCCGGCGCGGGAGCCGGGTCGACGAAGCTGTAGCAGGGCAGGGGCCCGGTCACACTGAGCGCCAGACGGTCCCCGCGGTCACGGGCGCACGCGTCCACCGCCTGCCGGAACCGGGGTTCGTCGGCGGAGCGCAGCAGGAACGACGCGCTCAGCACCCGCTCGTCGTCGGTCGGGCCTTTCACGGTGCGCACGGCGAGCGGGGCCAGCCGGTCGAGGACCTCCTGGGCCGCGTGCCGTGCCTCGCGGCGGACGGCCCGGGCGATCGCCTCGCCGAGCCGGACGTTGGCCTCGTAGTCCGGTCGGCGCCGCGTCCGCAGCGCCAGGGCCCGCAGCTTCTCGTCCCGGCGCACCAGGTCGGCGAAGCCATCGGGTACGACCGTCCCCTTGACGTTGAGCTCGACGCACCCCCGGACGCCGTCGAGCTGCCGTGTCAGGCGGGCGGCATCGGAGCGCAGCCGGCAGAGCAGGACGTCCGGACGGGGACTGAGGACCGCGAACCGCATGGGCAGCAGGGGTCCCTGCGCGGCCAGTTCGTCCAGCACCGCCTGATGGGCCATCAGGTCGCGGCGCCGGGGCCGCAGTCGCGGGGGCGTGGCCGAGACCGCCGCGCACAGGCCGGACTCGGTGAGCAGCCGTACCGGGGCACCGCCGACCCCCGGGGAGCCGGGCGTGCGGACCCCGGCGGGGGCGATGCCGTAGACGTACAGGGCCGCCCCGGCCTCCGCGACGGCGGTGGTGGGGGCGGGGGGTGTGGCGGACACGGTCATTCCTCCTCCGTTCCCGTGCGTCGGCGCGGTCGGCTGCGCGGGCGGTCGTCGTCACCGCGGGAACGCCCCGCCGGACGGCTCCGGGGCCGCTGCGTCTCGCGCTCGCTGCCGGGGGAGCCGGCGCGGCGGGGGAGGGGCTCCTCCTTTTCCTCCTCCGGCTCCGGTTCCTCGGGCGTGAGGATGTCCCGCACCTTGTCGGTCAGGGAGCGCGTGCCCCGCTTGGCGGCCGCCCTGCCGACGGTCTTGGAGACCGGCCCGCCGAACAGCTCGGGGACGGTCTTGGACCGTGCGTCGTGCTCCAGGTCCAGGCGGTTGCAGGCCTCCGCGAACCGCAGGTACGTGTCGACGCTCGCGACCACGATGCGGGCGTCCACCTTGAGGATCTCGATGCCGACCAGGGAGACGCGCACGAAGACGTCGATCACCATCCCGCGGTCGAGGATGAGTTCCAGGACGTCGTAGAGCGTTCCGGCGCGGGGCGCGCAGACGACCTCGTCGTCATAGGTGATCATGCGGTGGTCCTTCCGGGGGCGGGCTCACGGGCCCGGTCACTGGTCCTGGGCACCGCGCCGGTAGCGGGCGACCCGGCGGTACCGCAGCAGCTCGCCCGCCGCGTCCAGTTCGACCTCGTAGGTGGCGAGCAGGCTGGTGGTGTCCGGGATGCGCGCCACCTCCAGCACGTCCACGTTGACGATCCAGCCGTCGTCCTCGCTCCGGCACACCGCGGAGACCCCCTCCAGGCGGTGCCGGATCAGCTCGGACAGGGAGTCCGCGGCGCGCTGGGCGGCGTCCCGGGCGCCCCGCACGGCCCGCTCGCGCGTGGCCGTGGACGTCGTGCCGCGCCGCCGATCGCCAGGTTCTGTCATGCAGCCCACTCTGGCCGCGGGTCCCGGTCCGCGCGTCCGCAGTTACCCCATCCGGGCACGGGTGGGCCCGCGCTCACCGCGGGGTGACGCCAGGAGGCGCCGACGGCGTGGGGATCAGACGTCGGGCGTCACGGCGGTCCGGCGCCGGCAGTGCAGGAAGAGGTGCGGTTCGGGTCCGGCGTCCGGGTGGGCCGGGGTGAACAGCAGCTCCTGACGCTCCAGGACCTCCAGGCCCGCGCCCTCGGCCACGGCGACGAAACCCGGCGCGCTGAAGCTGGTCACGCGCACGGGCTGCCCCATGAAGGCGGCGTCGACGCCCTCCACGTCCAGCGGAACGGTGGCCAGGACCATGTGCCCCGCCGGGGTCAGCGCCCGCGCGAGGCGCCGCACGACGTCCGTCTGCTCCCGCCGGTCCAGCTGGAGCAGCGCGAAGTACACGCAGACCGCGTCGAACGAACCGTCCGCGAGCGGTACGTCACGGATGTCGGCGCACCGGAAGGAGGCGGCCGGCACCTGCCGCATCGCCAGGTCCACCATGACGGGGGAGACGTCGACGCCCACGACCCGGTGACCGGCGCCCGCGAGGGTGTCGGCCGTGGGCCGCCCGGTCCCGCTGCCCACGTCCAGCACCCGGCTGCCCGGCGCCAGCCGCCCGAGCAGCCACTCCAGCGACCGGCGGTGTGCCGGCGACCCGGCGAACGCCTTCTCGTAATCGGCGCCCAGCGCGTCGAACACGGTGGCGGCAGGCGACCGCTGCTGTCCGTTGGTCACGGGGTCCCTCCAATGGGCCGAGCCGGTGCCGACCTCATCGTTCCACCCCGTGAGAGCCACCGACAAGGGTCCCTCGGGGCCGATACCGGTGGGCTCTCGTATCCGACCGCCGCCGGTTCCCGTGGAACCCGACCCGTTGGTGATGGTGTGGTCGCCGGGGCACAGCGGCTCCAGGCGCCTCCGGCCTCGGGCGTGAGGCGGGCTGTGGTGACCTGGCGGTAGCCGAGGGCGTCGTCGGTGAGGAGCCGACGGAGCAGGTCGAGGCGCTCGTTCTGGGCGAGCGGGGCTGACCGGCGGGACCGCCGAGGACATACCGCCGTCGATCAGCTGTCCCACCAGCAGGCCGTGGACCTGCACCCGGCGCGGCAGACGTGAACCCGGGCCACACCGAAGTTCTCGGCGTCCCGAGGCCTGCCGTGCACGAGCCCGTCAGCGCGCACTCGAAGAGCGGCCCTCGCAGATCGCCGTCTGGACGGCGGCCGCCATGTCGTCGTCCTGGGCGCCCGTTTCGCCCGGGTGGAGGTTCACCATGACCGCGGCCTGCGGTACCGACCACAAGCCTTGTTGGCACGGAGCAGGTTCTGATGGCCTGGGATGGTGCGCTACTGAATCGTGTCTGCTGTGGTGCTGGAAGCGCGCACTTTGTCCATGACGAGGCGGCGGGCCTGGTCGATGAGGTCGTCGAGTCCAGCCTCCGGCAGGGCGCCGGCCTGACGGAAGATGGCGACCCGCTCGCGAACGATCATGAACGTGGGGATCGACGTGATCGCGCATGCCTGCGCCGGTTCTCGCTGTGCCTCGGTGTCGACCTTGGCGGATATGACGCCCTCGTGCTTGTCCGGGACTCGCTCGAAGACGGGTCCGAACTTGCGGCGCGGGCCGCACCATTCGGCCCGGAAATCGATGATCGCACAGTCGTTTCCGGAGATGACCTCGTTGAAGTTGTCCGCGGTCAGCTCGACGGTGCTCATGAGTGCTTCTCCTGCATGTGATGGGGGTGATGGGTTGCGCCCGGGGGCTGCGTGGGCCGTCGGGCACACTGCGACCTCGAAGTACGCCCGACGGCCGGCTGCCACGTGACGGCGTTCGTACGCCGTCTGCAAGGCAGGTCCTGCGAGGTCAGCGGGCGGCGACGCTCTCCGCGGCCCCAGCCTGCAAGGGCGCCTCCTCGTCGGCTTCGGCGGGGGTGATGTGCTTCGGGCCGCGCAGGGCGACGTAGACCAGTAGGAGACCCATCACGGCGGTGCCGATCCACATGGCCCGCTGCCAGCCGTCGACGAAGGACTGCTGTGCGGCGTGGATCAGGTCCTGGGCGTGGCCGCCGGTCTTGGGTGCGACCTCGATGGCGTTGGCGATGCCTTCGCGCGCGGTGTCCGCGGCACCGGTGGGGATGCTGTCGAGCTTTGTGTCGATGGCATTGCGGTAGCCGGTGGCCAGGAGCGCGCCGAGCAAGGCGACACCGAGGGCGGTGCCGAACTCGCGGGTGACGTCGTTGAGCGCGGAGGCGACGCCTTGCTCGGCACGGGGCAGGGAGCTGGTGATGGCCTCGGTGGAGGGTGTCATCGACAGACCCATGCCGATGCCCATGGCGAGCATGCCGGCCAGGATGGACAGGTAGCCGCCGTCGACGGACACGAACAGCGCCATCAGCGCGAGGCCGAGGGTGGCCAGTGCGACGCCCACGGTCATGGTGGAGCGGGCGCCGATCTTGGCGGCCATCTTGGGGGCCAGGTTCGAGGTCGTCATCATCATGACGGCCATCGGCATCATCGCCACCGTGGACAGCAGACCGGACCAGCCCAGCACGGCCTGGAAGAACGGGAAGAGAACGACGGCGATACCGGCCTGGACACCGAAGACGACCAGCAGGGTGATCGAGCCGGAGGCCAGACCACGCTCGCGGAACAGGCGTACGTCCAGCAGTGAGGCGTCGCGGCGGCGCAGCTCCCAGGCCACGAACGCGACGGCGGCGACGACGCCGACGGCCAGGCTGATCAGGGTGACGGAGTCGGTCCAGCCGCGCTCGGGGCCTTCCTGCAGGACGAAGATGAGACCGATCACGGCGAGCGTGGAGACGAGTGCACCGATGGTGTCGAAGGAATGGGCCGAGCGTTCGCGGGAGTTGGGCACCGACTTCAGCGTCATCGCCAGCGCGACGGCGACCAGGACCACGGGCAGGACGAACAGCCAGCGCCAGTCGGCGACGTCGACCAGCAGGGCGGACAGGAACATGCCCAGGACGCCGCCGCCTCCGGCGACACCGGTCCACACGCCGATCGCCTTGCCGCGCTCTGCCACGGGGAAGGTGGAGGTGATGACGGCCAGGGTGACCGGCATGATCATGGCGGCGCTGACGCCTGCGGCCACGCGGGCGCCGATCATCACCGCGGCCGACGGGGCCAGGCCGGCGACGACGCTGGCGGCACCGAAGACGACCAGTCCGGTGATCAGCATGGGCTTGCGGCCCAGACGGTCACCGAGCGCACCGAGCGGCAGCAGCAGTGCGGCCAGGGCGAGGGTGTAGATGTTGATGATCCACAGGACGGTGGTCTGCGAGGCGCCCCACTCGACCGCCATGTGGGTCTGGGCGACGTTCAGCCCGGACACCGAGGCGATGACAGCCATCAGCGCGATCGAGACAGCGATCAGGATCGAGCGCAGCTGACGCGCATCCGGCGTTCCCTCTCCTCGCGTGTCTGTTGCCTGGGGAGGCTGATTGGTACTCATGGTTTCCCTCCAAAAGGGCATGCAGGATCAGCGCCGGGACAGGGCCGGTCGCCAAGGTGATGAGATGGGGACTTGCTCACCGCGCGGCTGCCGGGTGGCGGTCGCGCGGTGCTTCGACAGCGGAGCTCGTGTGTCAGCCGGTGGCCTTCTGCGTGGCGGCGAGCACGGCGTCGGTGTCCGCGGTGGCCAGCAGGGCGTTGATGTGGGCGCCGGCCAGGGCGCCGGCCGCGGCGGAGGCGCCGACCCGGGCGGTGAGGCCGGTGGCGTTGCCGGCCACCCACACGCCCGGGATCTCGGTGGTGCCGGCCATGGCGGAGGCGAAGCGGCGGCCCATGTCGTCGGGCAGGTCCTCCATGGGCAGCTCCAGGCCGTCCAGGCCCTCGGTGCGGGCCTGCGTCCGCGTGGCGACAGCCAGGACCCGCCGCTCCACGAAGGTGTCGTCGGTCAGGCGGACGCCTGCGAGGGCGTCGTCGCCATTGACGACTTCCTTGACGTCGGTCTCGACGATGCGGATGTTGCGGGCGGCGAAGCGGGCGCGGGTGTCCGCGTCCAGTTCGGTGCCGCGGGTGAAGTAGACGAGGTCGTCGGTCAGTTGGCGGAACAGCCAGGCGTGGTGGACGGAGGCCGGGCCGGTGGCGAGGATGCCGATGCGCTCGTCGCGCACCTCATAACCGTGGCAGTAGGGGCAGTGCACCACGCTGCGGCCCCAGTGCTCGGCCAGGCCGGGCACCTCGGGCAGCACGTCGCGCAGGCCGGTGGCCACCAGTACCCGGCGCGCCGTCAGCGTGCGGCCCTCGGCCAGGGTGATGGCGAACCGCAGGTCACCGTCCGCCGAGGGGGCGGCAGGTTCGGCCGCGGCCACTTCCCCGAAGACGATCCGGCCGCCGTACTCGCGTACCTGTCGGCGTCCGCGCTTGAGGATCTCGGGGGGCGGGGCACCGTCGAGGACGATGAAGCCGTGCACGGCGGTGGCGGGGGCGTTGCGCGGGGTGCCGCTGTCGATCACGACGAACGGGCGGCGGGAGCGGGCCAGTATCAGCGCGCCGTTCAGCCCCGCGGCGCCGCCGCCGATCACCACCGCATCCACGGTCTCGGTGGGCAGTGCGTCGCTCTCGTAGGAGGAGGTCTGCGCAGACATGTCGTGCCCCTTCGTCGTACCTGGCCCCGTGCCGGACCATCGGTGTCCGACGTTAAGCCCGCTTTGCATCAAGGGCATACCATGTTGCCTATGACGCAAGAAGATGGGCAGCTGGACAGCCTCGTACGCAAACGGATCCGCGCGCTGCGCGTCGCGCAGGGCTGGTCCCTGGAGGAACTGGCCTCCCGCGCCCACCTCAGCCAGTCCTCGCTGAGCCGCATCGAGAACGGTCAGCGCCGCCTCGCCCTGGATCAGCTGGTCACCCTCGCCCGCGCACTGGACACCACGTTGGACCAGCTCGTGGAGAACGCCGCCGACGACGTCGTCATCAGCCCGATGATCGACGGCGCTCACGGACTGATGCGCTGGCCCGTAAAGGGCGACCCCGGCATGAGTGTGATGCGACAGCGGATGACCGACCCGCCGCCCGACAGCCCGGCCCGCATGCGCGCCCACCCCGGCCGCGAATGGCTCGTCGTGCTGTCCGGCACCGCCATCCTCATGCTCGGCCACCGGCGCTTTCGCATCGAGACCAACCAGGCCGCCGAGTTCCCCACCATGATGCCGCACGCCATCGGCGCCGAGGGCGGACCGTGCGAGATCATGGGCATCTTCGACCGCGACGCCCGCCGCGGCCACCAGAAAGACGTCGGCGCCGAAGCCGACTTCGGAGGCGTCCAGGGCCCCTGCGAATAGCGGGCTGTCGCCGGCCGAGACCCCCGGCGGGGTGGGCGATCTTGCGTGGCGGGCAGCGCGGCAAGCCACCTTCTCGCGCGTTTCGCAAGTACTCGCGCGGCAAACGCATGGCCGGTTTGCGGTGAGGCCATGACCCAAGCGCACCAGCACACCCTCCACCGCGGCGAAGGCGGCCACCACCCCGACCACGGTCATGATGGCCACCACGAGCATGGTGTTGCCGACCAGGCGGAGATCCTCGATCTGGATGCCGAGATGCTCGCCGCGCACATAGCGTCGATCACCGCCTGGCTGCCGCTGAAGAGTGAGCCGCGCCAGATCGTGGACCCGGGCTGCGGCACCGGCGCGGGCGCCTTCGCGCTCCTCGAACGCTTCCCCGACGCACACGTCACCGCCGTCGACACCTCGGCCGGGCACCTTCAGCTCCTGTGCGAGAAGGCGTGCGCCCGCGGGGTCGAGGGGCGCGTACGGACCGTGCAGGCCGACCTCGACAGCGCCAACTGGCCCGACCTCGGCAGGCCACCACCGGTGCGCGCAAGAGTGGCAGCCCCGTGATCGGTCACAGCTTCATCCACACCGCCATCGACGACCACTCCCGGCTTGCCCACAGCGAGGTCCTCACGGACGAACGCAAGGAGACCGCCGCCGCTTTCTGGCGCCGAGCGAACGCCTTCTGCACCGCGCACGGCATCACCGTCGAGCGTGTTCTCACGGATCAACGGCTCTTGCCACCGGTCCGGACTGTTCGCCCGGACGCTGAGCGCGGCCGGCGTCATCCACAAACGCACCCGGCCATACCGGCCACGGACGAACGGAAAAGCGGAGCGGCCACATCGCCCCCTCCTCGACGAACGGAGCTGACGTACGCCCCTGCTCCAGCAACACCGAGCGCACTGAAGCCCTGGCGGACTTCCTCCGCACCTACAACTACCACCGGTGCCACACCGCGCTCGACGGGCAGCCACCCGTCAGTCGAGTAAACGACGCTGCAGGCCAATACACGCTCGACGGTCTGCACTCGACCGGGGTGGAGTCCGCGCCCCGCACACCGTCGCCGACGATGATCACTGATGCCGTGTCAGGCATCGTCCGCCCTGTTGACCACCTCGCGGAGCCGTTCGTCGGCGGCATGTCTGTTCCGCCAGGTGAGGCAGCGGCGGATCATGCTGCCCTGCTCCTTGTGGCCGGCACGGCCGGTGCCGTCCGGTGCGGAACAGCGCAGGGTGGCGAACCGGGCCTCGACGCGGTTCAGTCAGGAGCCGCAGGCCCTCGTGGCTGATGTCGTCGACCACCCCTCGGCGGCCGGGGAGCCGGCCGGCTTGGCCAGGCTCCAGGTCGAAACGGCAGGTCGTGCTCGGCCGGCCTGGACTTGCGATCTTCTTGATCTCCCGGCGCTCCGGGAGGCCGGAGGTTCTCGGCCGGCCGTCCTCGTACTTCGGACGGAGCGAGTCGAAGCCGTCGGTGTCGAAGGTGCGGATCACGTCTTGGGCCCGGTCCGCGCCGGCGGACGTCATCTCGGCGGTCTTCGCCCCGGCATGCCCTGCACGGATGATCCTCCAGCCGGAGACCGTTGTGTGCCCTGGTCTCGGGGCTGTCTGCCGCCGGCGGAAATTCAGGTGGCCTCAGCGCACCATCCGAATAGAGTCGGGCGGTGCCCGATTTGAAACGGCTGCATGCCGACCATGCCCCGGCGGTTCTGGCGTTCGAGCTGGCGAACCGCGCCTACTTCGCCGCCTCGGTCCCCGACCGCGGCGACGAGTTCTTCGACCGGTTCACCGACCGGTACAGCGCCTTGCTGGCCGAGCAGGAGGCCGGTATCTGCGCCTTCTACGTGCTCGTCGCTGATGACGACTCGGTTCTGGGCCGGTTCAATCTGTACGACCTCGAGGACGGCACCGCCGGACTCGGCTACCGGGTCGCGCAGCAGGTCGCCGGCCACGGCGTGGCGACCCGGTTTGTCCTGGAGCTGTGCCGGATCGCGGTGGCGCGGCACGGGCTGCGCACACTGAGGGCGGCTGCCTCCCACGACAACGCCGCGTCCCAGAAGGTGTTGACCAAGGCCGGGTTCGTCCCGGTCGGCCCGGCCGCCCCGGCCGATCTCGGCGGTAAGGCGGGCACCTGGTATCAGCGTGACCTGGAGGTCCAGCCGTAGAGCGTGATCTTGCTGATGGGCTGGCCGCAGGGCACAGCGCAGACCCTGCCCACCGGCAGGAGGCGTTCGAGGTCCTGATGGGCCGGACGGCGGGCCGGTCCGCGCGGGTGGAGCCCCGGCGCCGGGAAGTTCCGCGCGGACGCCCTGGTCGCGAGGGTGCCGAAGCGAGCCGGGCAGAAGCTGTCGGCTCCCGGGCGGCGCGTAGTGACGCAAGCAGTCGTGTTCCTGGGACTCGAGTCCGGACAGGTCATTGCCGTTGAGGACATGTCAGAGACGGTTCTCGGTCCAGAACCGATGGGCGAACTCCCTTCAGGAGGGCTCGTCCGGCGTAAGTGCCGATGCGGACACATTGCCGACGGCCCGCTTGAAGTCGGGGCAGTCGACGATCGGCTCGTGGTCGCAGACCGCCGCGTGCCGGAGGCTGTCGCGGAGCCGCGTGAGGCGGCCGGTCCGCTCGTCGGGGTCACGCGCCTTGGCGGCCGTACGGAAACGCAGGTCCGCGTCGGACGGCCGCGCCGTAAGAAACCGACCGATCTCGGCGGCCGGGAATCCGGCGCTGCGCGCGCACGTGATCAGCCCCGGGCGTTCCAGGATGTCCGGGTGGTAGGTACGGCGGAGGCCGTTGCGGCCCGCCGGGGCGGTCAGGCCCTTCTTCTCGTAGAACCGCAGGGCCGAGGCCGTCAGCCCGGAGCGGTGTGCGACCTCGGCGATGTCCAGCAGCGATTCGTCCATCGACGCTTCCTTGACGTGAATCGCGGTTCAAGTCGCAGCCCAGTCGTCGTGAAGGCCCATCACCTGAACTGCGGATCGGTTCGGACGATCGAAGCCGCCTACGACGGCCCGCAGCCCACACCTGCCGTGAACCACCGCCTGCTGGTCGAGACCGACGCCGACGGCTTGGTCCTGGTCGAGACCGGACTGGGCCTCGGCGACGTCCGGGACCCGGGCGGCACGCTCGGCGCCGAGCGGGCCGAGATCGCACCACCCGTGCTCGACGAGGAGGAGACGGCCGTCCGGCAGATCGCCAGGCTCGGCCATGCACCGTCCGACGTGCGTCACATCATCCTGCCCCACCTGGACGTGGACCACAGCGGCGGCCTGCCTGACTTCCCCATACCGGTCCGACCGATGGCGGTGGTCAGGAGCGGCGGCACTTTCGGTGGAAACTTCCCGGTGTGGACCTCACGCGTGACGAACGCGCGCCACTCCTCACCGACATGGTGTGCAGGGTCACCTCTTCCCGCGCGTTCCGGGCGGTGTCCGGCCGTGCCGGCTACTGTCCAGTCCCCCGGGGCCACCGCTTGCGCGGCACCGATTCCAGGACGAGGTCGTAGGAATAGCCGACGAGGTCCTCCACCGTCCCCGTGGTGATGTCCTGACCCGCGCTCACGGAGATCCAGTGCCGTTTGTCGAGGTACCGTCCGGGAGCGACGCAATCGTGCTCCTGTCGCAGGGAGCGCGCGCGGTCGGGCTCGGCCTTGACGGTGATGATCTGCTCGTCGGGGTCGTCCGTGACGATCAGGAAGACCTTCCCCGCCACTTTGTAGACATCCAGCTTCTCGGTGAACGGGCGGCCGTTGCTGACGCCGGGCAGTTTCCTCGCGGTGCTGCGCGCGACATCCTGGAGCCGCTTTCCGGTGATCGTCATCGTCGCGCAGCCCGGGCGCGGGTGCCGTACGTTTCCGGATCGACCGGCTGGTTCGACCGGGGAAGGTCGCCGACCGCGAGACGGCAGGACTCGGTGCCGAGCTCCTCGACCAGCTTCTCGTCGATCGAGGTGCCCGCCTCAAGCGTGATCCAGTGCTTCTTGTTCATGTGGTAGCCGTGGGAGACGTCCGCATGCGTCTCGCGCAGGGCCTCAGCCTCACCCGGCTCCGACTTCAGGATCACGACCGGTTTGCCCGGCACGCTGGTCATCGGCATGAACACCTTGCCGCGTACCTCGAACACCTCCTGATCCGGGCCGAAGGGATGCTCCAGCCGGGCTCCGGGAAGTTCCTCCGCGCACTCGGCGGCGAACGTCTGCAGGGTCGTTCCGTTCATGAGTGGTTCCTTCCCCGCATGAGTGGTTCCTTCCCCGGGGGATGGCGGGCAGGAGCGCCGGCCAAGGACGCGGACGGCACGCCGCACGGTCGTAGCGGTACGTCCCCATCCTTTCCTCGAAGCGGGCAAAGCGGGCGGCAACCTGCGGACACGTGCCGTCGAAGGACCGGCCCATGCCGCCCGCCATGGTCGCCACCTGCTGCCCCGGGCGCAGCCCACCGCCCTCGTGGGCCCGGTCGACCACTACGGCATCGACCTGGAGAACGCGTTCGTGCGCACGACGGGGGAGCGGGAGAAGTCGATCGGTGCCCGTCTCGACCGACAGGTCCGGACGGATGCCGAACGAGTAGGTGCCGGTGCCCTTGAGGCACCGGCCGTCGACGAGCTTGCCGGGCTCCCATCCGTGTGTTCTCACCGGGTTTCCGCCGACAAGGCGTCCACGGGCGTGGTGACTGCGCCTCGTGCCCCCGGCCGGGCGGACCGGGCGCACGTGCGAGGGGCCGTGCGCCGGCCCCGGTTCCTACCGGGAGCCGTCGTCTGGCGCCGTTCCCGGCGCCGCCATCCTGCGGTGCACCGCGGCCTTGACGCGGTCCGGCAGGACCTTGTCGGCGACGCCCTGCGCCCTGGTCATCGCCGAGCCGGTGACCAGTTTCCCGCGGCCCTTCATGACGGCGTCGAACGCCTGCCGGGCGACCTCGGCGGGATCGACCTTGTCCATGGTGCCGATCCTGGTGTCCTCCATTCCGGCCCGCCGGAAGAAGTCGGTGTCCGTCGGTCCCGGCATGAAGGAGGTGACCGTGACGCCGGTGTCCTCGACCTCCTCCTGCAGCGCCTGGGCGAAGGACTGCACGAAGGCCTTGGACGCGTTGTAGACCGGCTGGAAGGCTCCCGGCATCGTCGCGGCGATGGACGAGGTGAACATCAGCCGGCCCACGCCGCGTGCCACCATGTCCCGCAGCAGGGGCTTGGCGAGCCGCACCGTCGAGGACACGTTGAGGTCGATCACGGACTGGTCGTCGGCCGGGTCGGTGTCCACGAACGCGCCGCCCCGCCCCACGCCCGCGTTGAGGGCCGCCACGTCCACCACCAGGCCGGTGGTGGACGCGACCAGCCGGTCGACGTCGCCGGGGTCCCTCAGGTCCGCGCGGACGGCCCGTACCCGGGCGCCGGTCTCCCGCAGCCGCCGGGCGGCGTGTTCGAGCCGGTCGTCCTCGGCGTTGACCACCAGGTCGTGACCGTGTTCCGCGAACAGCCGGGCGAGCTCGTACCCGATGCCGCTGGACGCCCCGGTGACGAGGGCGAGCGGCCTGCCGTTGTCCATGTCCATGGGGTCCACCGGGTCCACCGGACCTCCTTTTCAGTGCAGGGCCTGGTACACCGACGCCGTGGTGAAGCCGTACACGACGTGCGGCACGATGTCCGACACCCACGACGTCCGGTCCCACTGCTTCGGGTCGGTCACGCCGAGCGCGGCGGCCGGTACGTCGCTGCCGACCATGGCCGCGGCACCGAGCACCGGCCCGGCCACCCAGTCCGGCAGCGGTCCGCGCCGGCCGCGCAGCACCCCGTAGGCCGCGCCGACCCCGAGACCGGTGACGTAACCGAGCAGGGCACCGACGGCCTGTTCGCGGTGGGGCTTCGTCTCCTCGTCGCCGAGCACCAGCCCGACCCGGTCGGCGACCCGGTCCGCGACCTCGGCCGGCATGTCGCTGGAACCCCGGCCGCGCAGCAGCATGTCGCCGTACGTGGTGAGGTTCAGCGCGACGGTTCCCGCCGCGCCGGCGACCAGGCCCTTGATCAGTGACTGCATCCCGGAACTCCCTCGGTAGGGGCGCGGTGGCGCACGACGGTCACGACGGGCCCCGGGTTCCCCTCTCGCCGCCGCCTAACAGGACCCCGGACCGCACCACGGGCCCACATCCCGCGCCCGCCCTTCCGGCGGGACGAGGCCGGGCACCTCCGGGGCGTGATCCCGGGCGGTCGCGAGCGGTCCGGCCGGACCGCCGTCGACGGCGCCGGGGGACCGGTGCGGCGGACCGAGGCCGCGACGCGGGACGCGCCGAGCGGCGGCGCGGACGGACCGCAGGACGGGAAGACGTCCGAGCCGCAGGGCGCGGGGCGGCTCGCCGAGACGGGCCCTGGCCTCGGGCTCCGGTCCACCGCGGCCGGGACGCCCCCTTCGCCGCCGGACGCCCGCTGCTCCGCACTGGGCGGCGCACCCGGTGTCACCCCCCTGACGAAACCGTCCGGTCCCAGCCGGCGCCGGGACCGGACGGGCGTCGATCAGTCGTCGAGCGCGTCCTTGACGTCACCCAGGTCGACGAACTTGAAGTTGGTGGCGTCACGGTCGCCGTCGTCCGGAGCGTCATGGCCGTCCTGCACGACGAGCAGACCCTCGGGGTAGCGGCGGCCCAGCGGCTGGTTCAGCACCGCCGCCCCGTCGCACTCCTCGGAGCCGTCCAGCCGGTCCGAGGCGGCGCCGACGCGGAACCCGCCCTCGTACTCGTTGTCGTCGTCCTGCTCGCGGTCGTACGCGGCGAAGGTGTTGTCGCCCTGGCTGGAGGCCAGCAGGTACCCGTCGCCGTCGGACTCCTGCAGGAGCGTCAGTCCCTCCACGTCCGCGGTCAGCCGGTCGCCGCCGTATCCGGGGTCGGTGCCGGCGACGCACTCCTCGGTGGCCTCGTCGTACGTGCCCGGGACGCCGTACTCGCGCACCTTGTCCACCAGCTGGGGCGTGCCGGTGAGGTCGGCGCGCAGACGCCAGATGCCGACGTCCTCCTGACCGGCGTACAGCGTGCCGTCGGCCGGGTCGACGACCATGCCCTCCACCTGGGGCAGTTCGCCGGGCTCGGCGCAGGGAGACCAGTTCTTGCCGTTCGGAAGGCGGAAGGACGCGGGCAGGTCCAGGGTGCGCACCGGGCGGTAGCCGACGTGTCCGTCCGCCGTCGGGGTGAGCTCCAGCAGGGCGAGCCGGGTGCGTTCCCGCTGGCTGACCAGCGCGTAGGAGCGCTGGGTGGCCTTGTCGGTCCAGGTGGCCAGGCCGTACGCGGTGCGCTGGTCGTTGATCTCGGCCTGGTCGGCGGAGAAGACCGGCTTGGCGGCCGGGTCGGTGACGTCCGTGAGGGGACGGTCGGGGGCGGCCGGGTCGATGCGGTAGACGCGCAGGCGGTCGTTTCCCCGGTCGGTGGTGACCGCGAGGTCCGCCCGGCCGGTGGACAGCCGCACGCCCTGCACCAGGTCGACGTTGTTGAAGCGGCCGGGCGCGTCGTCGGCACCCGGGGCCGCGGGAGCGGCCACCGACTGCACCAGCTTGGCGTCCAGGTCGTAGACGCGCAGTCCGCCCTCCTTCGCCGTCGCGACGACGAGGCTGCGGTCGGGGTCGGCGGGGTTGCGCCAGATGGCCGGGTCGTCCGCGTCGGCGTTCCCGCCGGCCTCGTCGTCGTACAGCGGAGCCGTCTCGACCCGAGGCCGTACGGTCGGCAGCGCGTCGTCACTGTCCGCCACGGCGGGTGCCGCCGACAGGAAGGTGACGGCCGCGGCGAGGGCGCAGGCGGCCGGTCGGCCGAGGTGGTGCCTGGTCATGCAGTTGCTCCTCAAGTCGAAGACATGACAACGAAACGCACCCGATGATCTTGATCGTGGTTTCTGACGCCCCGGGGCCCCGCCGATGACGGGAAGACGTACGACGAGGGAACGGAACGAGCCGTCCCCGTCCGCGCGGACGGGAACGGAACGAGCCGTCCCCGTCCGCGCGGACGGTCAGTCCGTCAGCCCGGCGGCGAGCGCGGCCCCCAGCTCCCAGCAGGCCTCCAGGTCCGCCTTGGCGGGTTCGCCGGCCACCGTCACCGCCGGGGCGGCGCGCTGCCAGCCGAGGCCGGTCGTCACCGACTCGATGCCGCGCACCGCGCCGGTGGTGTCGCTGCCGCCGTGCACGTAGTAGCCGAAGGGCCGGCCCCGCGTCCCGTCCAGGCACGGGTAGTAGACCTGGTCGAAGAAGTGCTTCAGGGCACCGGACATGTAGCCCAGGTTGGCCGGGGTGCCCAGCAGGTACCCGTCCGCCTCCAGCACGTCGACGGCCGTGGCCGCCAGTGCCGCCCGCCGGACGACCCGGACGCCCTCGATCTCCGGCGCGGTCGCCCCGGAGACGACGGCTTCGAGCATCGCCTGGCAGTTCGGCGACGGGGTGTGATGCACGATCAGCAAAGTGGCCACACCCCGAAGCCTGCCGTCCGGCACCCCCCGGCCGCAACAGACGCCGCGGGGCGGCTCACCTCTCGGGAGCCGCCGTCTCCGTCAGGGTGCCGTCGGCCAGCCGCAGCCACCGGCCGACCCCGATCTCGCCCAGGAACCGCTCGTCGTGGCTGACGACCACGAAGGCTCCCCGGTAGGAGTTCAGGGCGCTGCGCAACTGCTCGGCGCTGACCAGGTCGAGGTTGTTGGTCGGCTCGTCCAGGAGCAGCAGGTGCGGGGCGGGTTCCGCGCACAGGACGCAGGCGAGGGTGGCCCGCAGCCGCTCGCCGCCGGACAGCACGCCGACGGGCAGATGGGCGCGGGCACCCCGGAAGAGGAAGCGGGCGAGCAGGTTCATCCGCTCGGCCTCGGTCCGGCCGGGGGCGTACGCGGCGAAGTTCTCGGCGACCGTGCGGTCCCCGTCCAGCAGGTCGAGCCGTTGCGAGAGGTACGCGACGCGCCCGTCGGCCCGCCGGACCGTGCCCTCGTCGGGTTCCAGGTCGCCGTTCAGCAGGCGCAGCAGCGTGCTCTTGCCGGCGCCGTTGGGGCCGGTCAGCGCGATGCGCTCGGGGCCCCGGACGGTCAGGTCGACGCCCTGGCCGGGGAACACGTCCCGGTCGCCGAGCCGGATCCGCAGTCCCTCGCCGAGGAAGAGGGTGCGCCCGGCGGGCACGTCGGTGTCCGGCAGGTCGAGGACGATGCGCTGGTCGTCGCGGAGCGCACGACCCGCCTCGTCCAGCCGGGCCCGCGCCTCGCCGACCCGGTCGGCGTGGGTCTGCCCCGCCCGGCCCGCGGACTCCTGCGCGCCGCGCTTCATGGTGCCCGCGAAGATCCGCGGCAGGCCGGCGTTCTTGAGGTTGCGGGCGGCGTTGCTCGCCCGGCGCTCGGCGCGTTCGCGGGCCTGCTGCATCTCCCGCTTCTCCCGCTTGAGTTCCTGCTCGGCGTTGCGGACGTTCTTCTCGGCGACCTCCTGCTCGGCCCGCACCGCCTCCTCGTACGCGGTGAAGTCGCCGCCGTAGAAGCGCAGGTCACCCCGGTCGAGTTCGGCGATGCGCTCCATGCGGTCGAGCAGCGCCCGGTCGTGGCTGACCAGCAGCAGACAGCCCTTGTAGTCCGACAGCACGTCGTAGAGCTTGTGCCGGGCGTCCAGGTCGAGGTTGTTGGTGGGCTCGTCGAGCAGCAACACGTCGGGCCGCCTCAGCAGCTGTGCGGCGAGGCCGAGGGAGACGATCTGGCCGCCGCTGAGCGTGTCGAGGCTCCGGTCCAGGGCGAGACCGCCGAGGCCGAGACGGTCGAGCTGGGCACGGGTGCGCTCCTCGATGTCCCAGTCGTCGCCGATGGCCGTGAAGTGCTCCTCGGCCACGTCCCCGGACTCGACGGCGTCGATGGCCCGGATCACGGCAGCGACCCCCAGCACCTCCGCCACCGTGAGACCACCGGTCAGGGGGAGCGTCTGCGGCAGGTAGCCGACGGTGCCGGTGGCGGACACGGAGCCGGAACCGGGCCGCAGCTCGCCGGCGACCAGCCTCAGCAGGGTGCTCTTGCCGGAGCCGTTGGGGGCCACCAGGCCGGTGCGGCCCGTGCCCACGGTGAACGACAGGTCCTCGAAGACGGGGGTGTCGTCGGGCCAGGAGAAGGAGAGGTTCGAGCAGATGACGGCGGCGTCGGACATGAGCGACCTCGCTGAGGAGAGGGGGCGGGGAAGGGACACGCCCGCCCGGTACAGACAGGGAAGAGGGGACGACGGAAGCGGCCACCGCGGCGGCGCTCCTGTGCGCCTGCCTGTGGCCGTCGGTGCGGGGTATCACCCGCAGATGTCGTCGTCACCCACCATGTCCGGGACCTCTCGATACGCGATCAACGTCTCCACCAGCCTAACAAACGGCTTCGGCGAGGGCGGGGCCCGGCCGCACGAAGAAACCGCCCGCCCCGTGGGGCGAGCGGCTCCGTCACGCGGTGCCGCGGCGGCTCAGCCGACCGGCGCCGCCGGTCCCTTGCCGGCCGGTGCCGCGGAGGCCTCGCCGGATTCCTCGGCGAGGCGTTCCATGCCGCTGGTGGTCTTCAGCGGCTTCTCCTTCAGGAACACGACGGCGACCAGCGCGAGCAGGGCGAACGGCGTGGCGACGAGGAACAGGTCCGCGGTGGCGACACCGTAGGCGTGCTCGACGACCGACCGCATCGGGGCGGGCAGCGTGGCCATGTCCGGCACGCTGCTCTCGGCCGATCCCTCACCGGTCGACGCGGTCACGCCGGCCTCCCGGAGTCCCTTGGTCATCTCGCTGGTGACCCGGTTGGCGAGGATCGCGCCGAGGACGCTGGTGCCGATGGTGCCGCCCATGCTGCGGAAGAAGGACAGCACGGAGGTCGCGGCACCCAGCTCGGCGGCGGGCACGTCGTTCTGCGCGGCCAGTACCAGGTTCTGCATCAGCATGCCGACGCCGATGCCCAGGACCGCCATGTAGAGGCTGAGCAGGCCGAAGTGCGTGTCCGCGTCGATCGTCGAGAGCAGCGCGAGACCGGCGGTCATGACGACGGCGCCCGCCACCAGGTACCGCTTCCACTTGCCGGTCCGGCTGATCACCTGGCCGGCGACGGTGGACGACACCAGCAGGCCGAGGATCATGGGCAGGCTCATCAGACCGGCGACGGTCGGCGACTTGCCCAGGGAGACCTGGAAGTACTGGGAGAGGAAGACGGTCCCGCCGAACATGGCGACACCGACCAGGAGGCTGGCGACGGTCGTCAGCGTCACCGTGCGGTTGCGGAAGATGGTGAGCGGGATCACCGGCTCGGCGGTGCGGGCCTCGACGAGGACCGCGGCGATCAGCAGCAGGACGCCACCGCCCGCGAGGGCGCCGGTCTGCCAGGAGGCCCAGTCGAACCTGTTGCCGGCCAGCGTCACCCAGATGAGCAGCGCGCAGACACCGGCGACGATCAGGAAGGCGCCGAGCCAGTCGATCCGCACCGTGCGCCGGGTGGTCGGCAGCCGCAGCGTGCGCTGCAGCAGGGCGATGGCGAGCAGCGCGAACGGCACGCCGATGAAGAAGCACCAGCGCCAGCCCAGCCACGAGGTGTCGACCAGCACACCGCCGACCAGCGGCCCGGCCACGGTGCCCACGGCGAAGACGGCACCGAAGATGCCCGCGTACTTGCCCAGCTGGCGGGGCGGGATGACGGAGGCCATCACGACCTGGGCGAGGGCCGTCAGGCCGCCCGCGCCGATGCCCTGCACGACCCGGCTGAAGATCAGCAGACCGACGCCGTGGGAGAAGCCGGCCAGCAGCGAGCCGACGACGAACATGCCCAGCGAGAGCTGGAGCAGCAGCTTCTTGTTGAAGAGGTCGGACAGCTTGCCCCACAGGGGCACCGTCGCCGTCATGGCCAGCAGCTCCGCCGTGACGACCCAGGTGTAGGAGGACTGGCTGGCGCCCAGGTCGGCGATGATCGTGGGCAGCGCGTTCGAGACGACGGTGCCGGCCAGGATCGCGACGAACATGCCGGCCATCAGACCGGACATGGCCTGGAGTATCTGCCGGTGGGTCATGGAGGTGGGAGGCGCGTCGTCGGGCGCCTGAGGTGCGGTCACGGCATCTCTTTCGGGTGATGGTGGGATGGGTGTCGCGATCGTCCTGCGCGGCGGTCACGCGGGAGGCGCCGGGAGACCGGCGGCGAGGAGGGTGAACGCCTCGTGGAACACGTCCAGGAAGGGGGCCTCCTGCTGGTGGGCCGACCAGTGGTCCACGCTGATCCGCACCGCGGCGGTCGCCACCGCGGCCAGCAGCCGCGGGTAGAGGCCGGGATCCGCGGGCCGCTCCTCGTCGTCGAGGGCGCCGCGCAGTCGTGCGGCGACGGCGTCGGCCAGGGCGGCCTCCGCCGCCATGTGCGCCCCGACGCCGCGCGCCAGGAGGTGCGGCGAGGCGTGCAGCACCTCGGCGTGCAGCCGCCACAGCTCGTGCTGTTGCTCCGCCTCGGCCAGTTCCGCGGCCATGGCCTCGCGCAGGGCCTCCAGCGGGGAGAGGGCGGCCGGCGCGTCGAGGACGGCGCGCCGCATCCGCGCGCCCGCGTCCGCGTCGATGACGAAGAAGGCGTCCTCGCGCGAGTCGAAGTAGTTGAAGAAGGTCCGCACGGACACCCCGGCCGCGGC
The DNA here is from genome assembly GCF_044764905.1 of Streptomyces sp. NPDC093586. Classification (NCBI taxonomy): domain Bacteria; kingdom Bacillati; phylum Actinomycetota; class Actinomycetes; order Kitasatosporales; family Streptomycetaceae; genus Streptomyces; species Streptomyces sp. NPDC093586. The sequence continues at coordinate 154,256 of NZ_JBIWJA010000016.1, forward strand.
GCTGATCGCCTCGACGGTGACCTTGTCCGCCCCGTGCTCGGCGGCGAGCCGTACCGCGGCCTCGGCGAGGGCGGCACGCGTGGCCCGCTTCTTCCGCTCCCGCAGACCGCCCCCGGCGGCATCCTTCCCCGACATAAGTTGCATGGTATGCAAAGATGCATTTCCTGCAAAATTCGCGTCGCGGCCGACCGGGTGCGCGCCTCCCGGTGTCTCCGTCACGGGGCCTCGGTGACCCCGCGAACAACTCCGGCGTAGAGGCGCGAAGTTGGGGTAGACGGGGGCGGAAGTGCGGCCGACCCCGGGGTCGGCGCCGGGGTCGGCCGCACTGCCCGCGCCAAGCGCCGCGCCCGCCGCTCACGAGGATGCCGGGGCAAGGTGCCGGGGCACCGGGTCCGAATCCCCACCACCGTCGGGCGACGTCTCCCACGGCGGGCCCCGCGTCTCTCCTGCCGGCGGGCCCCGGCAGGGCCCCGCGCCCTCTCATGCCGGCCGCCCCCGTTCGGGGACCGACGTGACCCGAACGGCCCTGCCGGGTACCCGCCCGGCCCGCACAGGGTTGGGATTGCAGGGCACCACCCGTGCCGTCCGGAATCGCACCAGCCCCGGCCCGACCGCTGTCCCGACACGGAAAGGACCCCCGATGTCCGTCGACACGCAGCAGGCGCCCCCCGCGCTCCCGGACGAGGAGCTCGCCGCCCTGGACGCCCACTGGCGCGCCGCGAACTACCTCTCCGTCGGCCAGATCTACCTGATGGCGAACCCGTTGCTGACCGAGCCGCTGCGCCCGGAGCACGTCAAGCCGCGACTCCTCGGCCACTGGGGGACCTCACCGGGCCTCAACCTCGTCCACACCCACCTCAACCGGGTGATCAAGGCCCGCGACCTGGACGCCCTGTGCATCTGGGGACCCGGCCACGGCGGACCCGCCGTCCTCGCCAACTCCTGGCTGGAGGGCTCGTACACCGAGACCTATCCGGACGTCACCCGGGACGCGGACGGCATGGCCCGGCTCTTCAGGCAGTTCTCGTTCCCCGGCGGTGTGCCGAGCCACGTCGCCCCCGAGACCCCGGGCTCCATCCACGAGGGCGGCGAGCTCGGCTACGCGCTGTCGCACGCCTACGGCGCCGCCTTCGACCACCCCGGCCTGGTGGTCGCCTGCGTGATCGGCGACGGCGAGGCGGAGACGGGCCCGCTGGCGACGTCCTGGCACTCCAACAAGTTCCTCGACCCGGTGCACGACGGCGCCGTCCTGCCGATCCTCCACCTCAACGGCTACAAGATCGCCAATCCGACGGTCCTGGCCCGCCTCCCCGAGGCCGAACTCGACGAACTCCTGCGCGGCTACGGTCACGACCCCCTCCACGTCACCGGCGACGACCCCGCCGCGGTCCACCGGGCGATGGCCCACGCCATGGACACCTGCCTCGACCGCATCGCCGCCGTCCAGCGCGCCGCCCGCGAGGACGGGGCGACCGACCGGCCCCGCTGGCCGATGATCGTGCTGCGCACCCCGAAGGGCTGGACCGGCCCCGCCGAGGTCGACGGCCTGCCCGTGGAGAACACCTGGCGCGCCCACCAGGTCCCGCTCGCCGCCGTACGGACCGACCCGGAACACCTCCGTCAGCTGGAGCGGTGGCTGCGCTCCTACCGGCCGGAGGAACTGTTCGACGAGCGCGGCGCCCCCCGCCCCGCCGTCCTCGCCGCCGTCCCCGAGGGCCCGCGCCGCCTGGGCGCCACCCCCTTCGCCAACGGCGGACTGCTGCTGCGCGACCTGCCCCTGCCGCCCCTGGAGACGTACGCCGTCGCCGTCGACAAGCCCGGCGCGGGCATGCACGAGCCCACCCGGGTCCTCGGCGACCTGCTGGCGGACGTCATGGCCGCCACCGCCGGCCGGCGCGACTTCCGCCTCGTCGGCCCCGACGAGACCGCCTCCAACCGCCTCCAGGCCGTCTACACCGCCAGCGGCAAGGCCTGGCAGGAACAGATCCTGCCCGTCGACGAGGACCTCGACCGGCACGGCCGCGTCATGGAGATCCTGTCCGAACACACCTGCCAGGGCTGGCTGGAGGGCTACCTCCTCACCGGCCGGCACGGACTGTTCTCCTGCTACGAGGCCTTCGTCCACATCGTCGACTCGATGGTCAACCAGCACGTCAAATGGCTGCGGGTGACCCGCCGCCTGCCCTGGCGCGCCCCCATCGCCTCCCTCAACTACCTGCTCACCTCCCACGTGTGGCGCCAGGACCACAACGGCTTCTCCCACCAGGACCCCGGCTTCGTCGACCACATCCTCAACAAGAGCCCCGAAGCCGTACGGGTCTACCTGCCGCCGGACGCCAACACCCTGCTCTCCGTCGCCGACCACGCCCTGCGCAGCCGCGACTACGTCAACGTGATCGTCGCCGGCAAGCAGCCCTGCTTCGACTGGCTGACCATGGAGCAGGCCCGCGTCCACTGCGCCCGCGGCGCCGGCATCTGGGACTGGGCCGGCACCGAGGACGGCACCCGTGAACCCGACGTGGTGCTCGCCTGCGCGGGCGACGTGCCCACCCAGGAGGTGCTGGCCGCCGCCCAGCTGCTGAGGAACCATCTGCCGGAGCTGGCCGTCCGGGTCGTGAACGTCGTCGACATCGCCCGCCTGCTGCCGAGCGAGGAACACCCGCACGGCATGAGCGACTTCGAGTACGACGGCCTGTTCACCGCCGACAAGCCGGTGATCTTCGCGTACCACGGCTACCCCTGGCTCATCCACCGCCTCGCCTACCGCCGCACCGGCCACGCCCACCTGCACGTGCGCGGCTACAAGGAGATCGGCACCACCACCACGCCCTTCGACATGGTCCTCGGCAACGACCTGGACCGCTACCGACTCGTCATGGACGTCATCGACCGGGTCCCCGGCCTCGCCGTGCGCGCGGCGACCGTACGGCAGCGCATGGAGGACACCCGGCTGCGCCACCACGACTGGATCCGGGAACACGGCGTCGACCTGCCCGAGGTCGCCGACTGGACCTGGGACGGCTGACCTCCGCGCCGCCCCGCCGCCGCGCCCAGCGAAGGGAAACCCGTGACCGCGACCGCCTCCACCTGGGACTACGTCCGTTACGACCCCGCCGAGGAGCGGCTGCGGGAGTCCCTGTGCACGCTGGGCAACGGCTACTTCGCCACCCGCGGCGCCCTGCCCGAGTGCGCCGCGGACGACGTGCACTACCCGGGCACCTACGTGGCCGGCTGCTACAACCGGCTCACCTCCGCTGTGGCCGGCCGAGAGGTGCAGCATGTGGAGAACGAGGACATGGTCAACCTCCCCAACTGGCTGCCCCTGTCCTTCCGGGCCGCCGGAGGGGACTGGCTCACCCCGGACACCGCGCCCGTGCAGGACCACCGGCAGACCGTGCACCTGGACTCCGGGGTACTGGAACGCCGCACCCGCTTCGGACTCGGCGACGGACGTGTGCTGACCGTGCGCCAGCTGCGCCTGGTGCACATGGCCGATCCCCACCTCGCCGCCCTGCGCACGGAGTTCACCGTGGAGGGCGCCGCCACGGACCTCGACGTGGAGGCCGCCCTCGACGGCGACGTCACCAACTCCGGCGTCCGCCGCTACCGGGACCTCGCCGGCCGCCACCTGACCCACGTGCACACCGGCGGCGTCGGCGACGGCACCGTGTGGCTGCGCTGCCGCACCCGGACCTCCGACATCCGGATCGGCATGGCCGCCCGGACGACGGCCCCCGCGCCGGTCGCCCCCGGCCGGGAACACCTGCGGGCCACCCAGCGCACCACCCTGCGCCTGGAACCGGGCCGCACCTCCACCGTCGACAAGGTCGTCGCCCTGCACACCTCACGCGACCCCGCGATCAGCGACCCCGTGCAGGCCGCCGTGGACCGGGTCGCCGACGCCCCCGGCTTCGACGCCCTGCTGGTCTCCCACCGGACGGCCTGGGGCCAGCTGTGGCGCCGCGCCGAACTGGAGGTCCCCGGCGAGGCGGGCGCCATCCTGCGCCTGCACCTCTTCCACGTCCTGCAGACCCTCTCCCCGCACACCGCCGACCTCGACGTCGGCGTACCGGCCCGCGGGCTGCACGGGGAGGCGTACCGGGGGCACGTCTTCTGGGACGAACTGTTCGTCCTGCCCTACCTCAACCTGCACTTCCCCGAGGTGTCCCGGGCCCTGCTGCACTACCGGCACCGCCGCCTGGACCGGGCCCGCGCCGCGGCCCGCGCGATCGGCAGGCGCGGCGCCCTCTACCCCTGGCAGAGCGGCAGCGACGGCCGCGAGGAGACCCAGCGGCTCCATCTCAACCCCCACTCGGGCCGCTGGCTGCCCGACCACTCGCACCTCCAGCACCATGTGGGTTCGGCGATCGCGTACAACGTGTGGCAGTACTACGAGGCCAGCGGCGACGCCGAGTTCCTGCACACCAAGGGCGCCGAGATGCTGCTGCAGATCGCGCGCTTCTGGGCGGACTCCGCCACCTGGGACGACCACCTGGGGCGGCACCGCATCCGGGGCGTCGTCGGCCCCGACGAATACCACGATGCCTACCCAGGCGCCGTGCAACCGGGCCTCGACGACAACACCTACACCAACGTCACCGCCTCCTGGGTGCTCGCCCGCACCCTGGAGGTGGTGCGCTCCCTGCCCGAGCCCCGCCGACGCGAACTCGTGGAGCGCACGGGCCTGGACGGCGGCGAACTCGAACAGTGGGAGGACGTCTCCCGCACCCTCCACGTGCCCTTCCACGAGGGGGTCATCAGCCAGTTCGACGGCTACGGCGACCTCGCCGAACTCGACTGGGAGGACTACCGCAGACGCTACGACGACATTCGGCGACTGGACCGCATCCTGGAGGCCGAGGACGACAGCGTCAACAACTATCGGGCGTCCAAACAGGCCGACGTCCTGATGCTCGGCTACCTTTTCGCCCCGGCCGAACTCCGCGCGCTCTTCGACCGGCTGGGCTACGGCCTGGACGACGACACCTGGCGGCGCACCGTCGACCACTACCTGGCCCGCACCAGCCACGGCTCCACCCTCAGCGGACTCGTCCACGGCTGGATCCTGGCCCGCGCCCGCCGCGCCGAGGCGTGGACCTTCTGCCAGGAGGCGCTCAAGGGCGATGTCGCCGACCTGCAGGGCGGCACCACCGGCGAGGGCATCCACCTCGGCGCCATGGCGGGCACCCTCGACCTGGTCCAGCGCTGCCTGACCGGACTGGAGACCCGCGACGGCGCCCTCTGGCTGGACCCGGTTCCCCTGCCGGAGCTGTCGTCGTACGGATTCCGCATCCGCTACCAGGGCCACTGGGGCGTACGGCTCCGGCTGGAGCACGGCCGGCTGGAGATCGCCGTCCCGGCCTCGGACCGGCTGCCGATCGACGTCCGGCTGCCGGACCGGACCCTCCAGCTCCAGCCGGGCGACACCTGCCGGCTCGTGCTCCCGGACTGATGCCCCCCGGGGCCGAATCCTCCCGTCAGCCCGGCAGGGGGTAGGTCACCACGCGCGGGAACCCGTCCGGCCTGCCGTCGGTGTAGGTCAGCGTCACCCGGGTGTAGTGCTGCTCGCCCGGCTCCTGCTCCCGGGGCTGCGGCCGGTCGAGCCGCACGGTCACCGGGTACGAGCGGAACGTGCCGGCCGCGCAGTAGGGCTTGCAGTCGTTGACCGCGTTGTACCCCCGTCCGACCGCCGCGCCCGCGTCCCAGCGCACCCAGTGCAGCGAGGCCAGACGGCTGTTGCCGTCCCCGCAGGCCAGCACGAACGCCGCGGGCCGCACGTCGCCCCGCATCGAGCAGTCGACGACCACGGGGTCCTGACCCTGCTGCTTCACGGCCCGCTCCGCCTGCGGGGCGGCCGAAGCGGCACCGAGGGGTACTGCGAGCGCGGCGGCGGCACAGAGTGTGGCCGCTGCTCTCATCGGGTTCCTGCCCATGTCTGCTCCCGGCCGTCTCGGGGGTCGCTTGCCTCCGCTTTTCCCCGTACCGACGGTACGACCGTGTTCGCGAACGCACCACTCGTACGGAGCAGCGCCCGGCGGCCGGCGCCCGTGCCGGGCCGGTTCGTGCGACAAGACGCCGATTGCATCCACCGTGTGGTCGTCGCGGCGGCCCGCAACCGGCGTCGCCGCCCGGGTGTCTCATGCCCTCGAGAACGGCGACCCATCCAGTGGAGGACCGCGGTATGCACACGATGACTGCCCCGACTGCCGCCGACCCGACGCGTTCGCGCGCCTGCGAGACCGAGGACGACTTCCTGCTCCAGCCGCCCGACCCCGCCGAACGCATCCCCTGCCGCATCGACCCCGTCGACCTGCGTCGCCTGGACCTGCTCGCCCTCCTGACCGCGGCGGGCATCGCGCCCTCGGCCGGGGACCGGGCGGCCATCGAACAGCTCAGCGAGCTCCCCGGCAGCGTGCACGTGGCGCTCCGCCGCTGGCTGGAACAGGCCTACGGATTCTGCCGGTGACCCATGGGCGAGGGGGCCGGGCCGCGGCTCACCGCCCGGTACGCAGATCCACCCCGCGCCGGGCCAGTGTGAGGACGCCGGCGACGATCAGGGCGACGCCGGCCAGCTGGGGCAGCACCCACCAGTCGGTGCGTACGTCCTCCTGGTACAGGACGACGCCGAGCAGCAGGCTCACCGCCGCGTCCCCCAGGGTAAGGGCCGGCTGGGAGGCGACCAGGGGGCCGCCCTGCATGGCGTGCTCCAGCAGAAGCACGGCGCACACACCGGCCGCGGCGAACGCGTACGTCTGCCACACGGTCAGGAAGCCGGCCAGGCCGTCCGTGCTCAGGACGCCCATGGAGTCCTTCATCAACCCGGCGGTCAGGGCGTAGCAGACCGCGGTGGCCGCGCCGAGGCAGCCGGCGCGGGCCTTGCCGACGGGCCGCTTCAGCCCGGTCGCGGCCAGCAGGACGGCAGCCCCGGCACAGGCCCCCAGCGTCGGCACCCAGCGGTCCATGGAGACGTCGTCGCTGCCGCCGCCCGGCGCGGCCGACGTCAACGCCAGCCCCAGGCCGACGACCACGCCGCCCACGGCGAGCCACATGGCCCAGGGAAGACGGCGGCCGGTCATCAGCGAGGCCAGCAGCAGGGCCAGGGGGAGTTCCAGCACGAACAACGGCTGGACGAGTGACATCGGCCCGGTCGCCAGGGCCGCCGCCTGCCCCACCCCGGCGACGACGACGGCCAGCATGCCGCAGAGCCACACCGGCCGCCGCAACAGGTCGACGACGAGGCCCGGACGGAATCCCCGGGACTGCGGCACGCTCAGCGCGGCCCGCCGTTGCAACACGGTGGCCAGCGCGTTGCTGAACGCGGCGACGAGTGCGAAGAGCACCGGCAGGACAACACCCATCCAACGATCCTCACCCCGTTTCGCCCCGGCCGCGCGCCGCGGCACCGCCGGAGCGGGCGCCGAGGCCCGCCGGGCCCGCCAGGCGCCGGGTCAGTCGTCGGCCCGGTCGGACCGCACCTCCGTCCCGGCGTCGTCCTGCTTCGGCTCCGGCGCGTCGGAGGCGGTGTAGTAGACGGAGGTGCCCTGCTTGGTGCGCTGGGCCTGGTTCTTGGCGACGAGCCCCTCGAGGGTGGTGCGCACGACCGTGGTCTTGATGGTGCGGTCGGAGTGGGCCTGGTCGAGCGCCGTGGTGATCTCGGCGGCGGAGCGCGGTTCCGTCTGCTCGCTCAGGTGCTTGCGGACCAGCTCGACCAGGGTGGGCTGGGCCGGCTTCACGGGCGCGGAGGACGAGGCGGCGGCCGGGGACGAGGTGTTTCGGTCCGGTGACTTCTTCGCCGCCGGCTTCCTGACCGCCTTCGCGGTCGGCTTGGTGCCCGCCTTCGCGGATGACTTCGCCGCCGGCTTGGTGGCCGGCTCGGCCGCGGACCTCGCGGCGGACTTCGTGGCCGCGCGCTTGGGTGCGGCGGCCTTCCCGCTCCGCGTGCGCTTGCCCGCGGTGGCCGTCTCGGCGGCGGCACTGTCACGCGGGGCGGGCACCGACGCCGTGTCGGTCGCCGGCCGGGCCGGTGGCGTGGCGATGCCGAGCGCCTGCTGCATGTTCAGCAGCAGGGCGTGGTCGTGCTGCAGCGCGGCGAGCTGCTGCTGGAGGTCGGCGATCTCCCCGCTGATCCGCTCCTGTTCCTTGACGTTGCGCTCCAGGTCGCTCGTCACCTGGACGCTGTACTGCGACGCGAGTTCGGTGGCGGTCTGCGGTGTGCTCTCGGACATGGTGGTGACTCTCCTCGATTCGCGGCCGTGAAGGCACGGGAGGACTACGGGACATCAGTCGTGGGACATGGCGGGCCATGTCCGATCGGCGCCGGGCAGCGGAGTGCCCGGTACTGCTGCCGACTGCGTCGACACCCAAATGGTACGGACGACGGCGCCTGTTGTTCGCCTGTTTGCTGCCGGGCCGGTATACCACGTCAAGTCGGTGCCGTGATACGCGTCACCGGCACATCGATGCCTTCAGTGGCTCGCGGGGGTGTTGTCCGGTACCGGTGCGTCGCGCGGGCGTTCGGAACACAGACACCCGACGTCCCGCTCCTGCCGTGGCATGCCGAGGTCCGGCACACGGGGGAGGACACCATGGCGAGGAACGCCCAAGTCGCCATCGCGCGGGGCTGGTTCACCGCCAACGAGGTGCTGGCGTTCCTCCTGGAGATCGCCGTGCTCGCGGCCCTCGGCTGGTGGGGCTTCGGAGCGGGACACGAAGGCGTGGTGCGTGTGCTGCTCGGGGTGGGGACACCGGCGTCGGCGATCGTGCTGTGGGGGCTCTTCGCCGCGCCCCGGGCACGGTGGCGGCCGGCACTTCCGCTGGTGCTCGTCGTCAAGGCGGTGGTGCTCGGCGGCGGTGCCCTCGCCGTGTACGCGGTCGGCCGGCCGACCGCGGCCGTCGTCCTGGCGGTCGTGATGGTCGCCAACACCGCGGTGGCCGAGACCTTCCGCCGCACCCTCCCCGACGGGCTCCCGAACTCCGGACGCAACCCGGCGAGCGCGTGACCGGCGTCCGGCCCCGCGACGCACCCCATGAGCGTGTGACCGGCAACCGTTCCCAGGACGCACCCGGCGCGTCCGACCGCCTCCGCCCTCCGGGCCTCTCCCCGTGAGTTCCTGACCGGCATCCGCCCCGGACGGCCGGCGAGCTGCTGGCCGGCACCGGGATCCGGGGCGCGTCCCATGTGCCGGTGGCCGGTTGCCGCTCACGCGACGTAGCTCCGCGAGTGTCCGGCCGACCTCCGCGCCCCGGACATGGTCCCGTGATTTCCTGGCCGGTGCCCGGCCGCGGGACATACCCCCGCGACCCTGCCCTGTGCTCCAGGGTGCCGTCTCACTCCTTCACGACCGCGGCGAAGCGGCGGGCGACCTCGTGCCAGACCGTCGTGGCCGTCCGGTCGTCGTGTTCCGCCCGGCGGTACAGGTCCGCCGGGTCCAGGCCCAGGGCCCGGAGCCGCTCCGGGTCCCACGACCGCACCCGGTCCGCGTCCGCCTCCGGGTGGAACTGCACCCCCCACGCCCGGTCGCCGATCCGGAACGCCTGGTACGGGCACCGCTCGCTCTCCATCAGCCAGGACGCCCCCGGCGGCAGGGCGGTGACGGCGTCCACATGGCGCTCGATCGCGCTCACCCGCTCCGGCAGTCCCCGGAACAGCGGATCGGTCCCGGCCTCGGGGCGCAGACGCAGCGGCGTGCTGCCGAACTCCGGCTCGCCGTGCCGTCCCCGTACCGTGCCACCCGCGACGTGCGCGAGCAGCTGGCCGCCGAGACAGATCCCGAACACGGGGACGTCCCGCTCCAGTGCCTCGGCGACCAGCGCGCGCGTGGACGCCAGCCAGGGGGCGCGCCGGTCGTCGTCGGGCAGGAGACCGCCGCCCAGGACCATGACGCCCGAGTGCTCCAGGCGCCCGGGGAGCGGCGTCCCGGCGTACGCGTGCACCACGTCCAGCACCAGCCCCTCCGCGGTCAGCCAGTCACCGAACCGGCCCGGTCCGCCGCTTTGGCCGTTCTGTACCACCAGCAGCCGTGACAACCGCCCACCCCCTGCCTCACCGCGTCCGGACAACAGGCCCCTGCCCGCACCGGGCAGGGGCCCAATCCCCGGATCGCGTCACAGACCGGCGGCGCGGTGCGTCGGCTCGCCGTCCAGGACGGTCAGCAGCACCGGCACGTCGGCCAGTTCGGTGGCCGCGACGGTCAGCGGGTCGGCGGCCAGGACGGTCAGGTCGGCGCGGTGACCGACGGCGATCCGTCCGGCCTCGTGCTCCTCGCCCGCCGCGTAGGCCGTGTTGACGGTCATGCCCCGCAGCGCCTCCAGGGCCGTGAGCGCCTGCTCCGGGCCGTGCGGGGCCCGGTCGAGATGGCGGGTGGGCCGGCGGTGGCGGGCGCCCGCCATCACGCCCAGCGGCGGGTAGGGGGCGATGGGCCAGTCGGAGCCGAGGACGACGACGGCACCGGCGTCGTGCAGGTCGCGGCAGCGCCACGCACGCGAGGCACGCTCCTCACCCAGGCGGCGCGACCAGTTGTCGGTGTGGTCGGCCCGGGTGAAGTCGCAGCAGTGGGTGGGCTGCATGGAGGCGATCACCTCGAGCTCGGCGAACCGGCGCACGGTGTCGTCGGGGACGGTCTCGATGTGCTCGACCCGGTGCCGCACCCCGTTCCCGCCGCCCGCCCGGGCCTTCTCGACGGCGTCGAGGACATGCCGTACCGCCGCGTCGCCGATGGCGTGGGTGGCCGTGGGCACACCGGCCCGGTGCAGCTCGCCGACGACGCGGGTGTACTCCTGCGGGTCCGGCCAGAACGCGTGCCGCGACTCGCCGTGGCAGTCCGGCTGCTCCAGCCAGGCGGTGCCGTTGTCCACGGTCCCGTCCATGAAGATCTTGACGCCCGCGGTCCGCCAGAGCCGGCCGCCCGCGCCCTGTCCCTCGATGAGCGCGCGCAGGCCCTCCGCGTCGATGCCGGGCTGGCACCAGGGCGCCACCCGCAGTCGCAACGGCAGCTGCCCGGCCGCGTCGAGCTCGGCGAAGAAGGCGAGGCTGTCACCGTTCGCGTCCATGACGTGGCCGCCCGTCAGGCCGGTGGCGGCCATGGCGCGCAGGGCGGCGGCGAGCCGGTCGCGGCGCTCCTCGCGCGTGGGCTGGGGCATGACGCGCTCCACGAGCTCACAGGCGGCGTCCTCCAGGAGCAGTCCGGTGGGCCTGCCGTCCGCGTCGCACACCACCTCGGCGGTGGCCTGCGCGAAGGTGCGCGGCCCGTCCACCCCGGCGAGTTCCAGCGCGCGCCGGCTGGCCAGCGCGGAGTGCGCGTCGAACAGCAGCAGGAACGCGGGCACGCCGTCGAGCACGGCGTCGAAGGGGGCGGTCTCGACGGGGTGTTCCGCGAAGACGTTGGGGTCCAGGCCCCAGCCCTGGAGCCACGCACCGGGGGCGAGGTCCCGGACCGCGCCGGCCAGTGCCTCGCGCACCTGCTCCAGGTCGGTGCAGGCCGACAGGTCGAGGCCGTGGGTCAGTTCGGCACCCGAGACGGGGTGGATGTGCCCGTCGACCAGACCGGGTGTCACCACGGCACCCTCGAGGTCGATCACGGTGGTCGAGGCGTCCGCGAGGGCGCGGATCTCCCGGTCGTCGCCGAGGGCGGTGATGCGTCCGCCGGCGGCGGCCAGCGCGGTCTGCGGCAGGAGACCGCCGGTGACCGGGTCCAGCAGACGGGCCGAGAGCAGGATGAGAGAGGTGCGCACAAAGGCTCCTTGGAGGGCGGGTCAGTTGACGTCGGTGGGTGCCAGCGTGCCGACAGGCAGGCCGAGTTCGCGTTCCGCGGTGGCGGCGGGCATGCGCCGCACCACGGGCGGGTCGTCGCCGGCGCCGGCGCTGTTGACGAGCATGCCGAGGCCGTCGAGGACGACCAGGATCTGGATGGCGGCCACCATCGGATCCTCGGTGCGGAACTCGCCCAGCTCGACGCCGTCGCGGATGAGTGCCTCGAGCCGCTCCCGCCAGGCCGCCTCCTGGACGGCGACCCGGGCGCGCAGCGCGGGCCGGTAGCGGCTGAGGTGCCGGGCGTTGAGCCAGAGCCGGCTGAGGTCGTCGAACGTCTCCCCGCTCGTCCGGGCGAAGAAGCGCGCCAGGTGCCGCGTCGGCGTGGCGCCGGCCCGGCCGACCGGGAGGAGGGCGTCGAGCTCGCCGCCGACGGCGTCGCCGTAGGCCTCGGCCACCAGCTCCTCCACCGCCGGGAAGTAGTGGCTGATCAGTCCCGGACGGACGTCGAGCTCCTCGGCGATCCGCCGCAGGGTGATGCACTCGAGTCCTTCGGTCAGAGCGACACCGGACGCTGCGGCAACGATTTCCGCACGCCGGACGGCAGGATTTTTGCGGATTCGCTTGTTCGGGACCCTTGACGGCATGAAAACGATGCTATTGAGTGCGCGACCAACAAGCAAGCAGGTGGGTTACCAGCACCCGGAGGAGCCCTATGGCATCCACGATTCCCGACCCGCAGTCCGGTACCCCCGCCCCGCGGCACGAGGACGGAACGCCCGCGTCGGAACGGGCCGTTCGCGTCGAGGCCCACGGCATCGACCACATCCCCGACGAGGAACGCCACGGCCACCCGCGGCAGCTGTTCTCCGTCTGGGCCGCGGCGAACGTCAACTATCTGAGCCTCGTGGTCGGCGGCGCCCTGATCCTCATGGGCCTCACCCTGTGGCAGGCCCTCGCGGTCATCGTGGTGGGCAATCTGTTCTGGCTCCTCACCGGCTTGCTGTCCGTATCCGGCCCGGCCGCCGGCGCACCGAGCGAAGTGATCACGCGGGCGATGTACGGAGTGCGCGGCAACCGCGTGAACAACGCCGTCGTCGGCTGGCTGATCTCCGTCTGTTACTTCGCCCTCAACCTGGCCGCCGCCGCGACCGCCGCCTTCGCCCTCGTGGAGAAGACCGGCATCACGGCCGGCACCGGTGTCAAGATCGCCGTCGTCGTCGCCATCGCCGCGCTCACCCTGGCCATCGGCGTCTACGGCCACGCCATGATCATGAAGCTCTACCTCCCGATCACGTCGGTGCTCGCCGCCGTGTTCGCCGTCGTCGCCTTCTACGTGTTCGGGGACACCGACTTCTCCTACGTACCGGCCGAGCCGCTCACCGGCCCCGACCTGTGGACGGTGCTCGTCGCCGGGGTCACCCTCATCGCCTCCGGCCCGCTCTCCTACACCACCAGCGCCGACTTCTCCCGCTACCTGCCCCGTACGACGCCCGCCGGGTCGGTCGTCGGCTGGACCGCGCTCGGCGGCATCCTGCCCAGCATCGCCGTCTGCTCCCTCGGCGCCTTCGCCGCGACCGCCGTCGACATGACCGACCCCCAGGCCGGGCTCGCCACCGTCCTGCCCGGCTGGTTCGAGCCGGTCTTCCTGCTCGCCCTCGTCCTCGGCACCATCGCCATCAACGCCCTGACCGCCTACAGCGCGGGCCTCGCCCTCCAGGCCGTCGGCGTCCGCATCCCCCGTGCCCGCAGCGTCCTCGCGGACGGCACGGCCGCCGTCGCCCTCACCCTGTACGGCCTGCTGGTCTCCGACTTCCTGGACACCGTCAGCAACGTCCTCCAGCTCACCGTCGTCCTCCTCGGCCCCGCCATGGCCGTCTACGCCACCGACATCCTGCTGCGCCGCAACCGCTACGACGGCCCCGCCCTGATGGACGAGTCGGCCGGCGGCCCCTTCTGGTACACCGCCGGATTCCGCCCCGCGGGCGCGCTGGCCCTGGCGGGAGGCGTCGCCGTGTCCGCCCTGTGCGTCAACACCCTCTACACCGGCCCGGTCGCCCGCGCCCTCGGCGGCATCGACCTCTCCCTCCCCGCCGGCCTCGTCGTCGCCGCCCTGCTCTACGCCCTCCTGACCCGCGGCGGAGAACCCCAGGCGCCCGCGGCCTGACCGGACGTACGGCCCGGCGTGCCGGACGAGGACGGATACGTCGGGGAAGAAGCCGTCGCACGCCACGACGACACGTCGGACAGGTCCGGGGCCGGACCGCGGCGGGTCCCGCGGCCGGCCTGACGGCGAGGCTCGCCGGACCGCGCCCGCGGGACCGGTGGGAAGGCTGGGACCGGGCCCCCTTCACCCACGGGAGCCGTCGGCACGGCCCGGCCCGGGAGAAGCCGGACGCCTGACCCGGGGCCGGTCCGTCAGCGCCGGGACAGGTACAGCTGAAGCGCCGTGTGCAGCACCTTGTTGAGCGGATAGTCCCACTCCCCGAGGTACTCGACGGCCTCACCGCCGGCACCGACCTTGAACCGGAGCAGACCCAGCAGGTGGTCGTCCTCGTCCAGGGTGTCGGTGATGCCGCGGAAGTCGTACACCCGCGCTCCGCGTCCGTGGGCGTCGCACATCATGCGCCACTGGAGGGCGGTGCTGGGCTGGACCTCGCGCCGGCGGGCGGTGGAGGCGCCGTAGGAGTACCAGACGTGGTCGCCGACCGTCAGCATCGTGGCCGCGGCGAGCACCTCACCGTCGTGATGGGCGAGGTAGAGACGCATCCGGTCCGGATCCTCGGCCGTCAGGGCGGTCCACATCCGCTGGAAGTAGGCGAGCGGGCGCGGCACGAACCTGTCCCGCTCGGCGGTCTCGACGTAGAGCTCGTAGAAGGCGCGCAGATCGTCGTACTCGCCCTGGACGACCTTGACACCGGCCTTCTCCGCCTTCTTGATGTTGCGGCGCCACTGCTGGTTGAGGCCGTTCTGGAGCTGCTCCAGCGACCGCCCCGCGAGCGGCACCTGGCACACGTGGCGCGGCTGTCCGGCGGCGAAACCGTCCTCGCTCCCGGGCTCGGCCCGCCGCCAGCCCGACCGGCGCAGCCGCTCGGCGATCTCGCGGGCGCCGGGCTCCTCCACCGTGGCCTTCACGTCCCCCAGCCGCCGGGCCTGCGGATCGGCGATCGCCGCCTTGACCGTCTCGGCGCTCCAGCGCCGGGCGACCACGGGCGGCCCCATCCTCACGGAGAAGGCGCCCCGCTTCTTCAGGTGGGCGAGCATCGGCTCCAGCCACCGGTCCAGCTCCGCCGCGTTCCAGTCGATGACCGGGCCCTCGGGAACGTAGGCCAGGTGGCGCCGCAGCTTCGGCAGCGGGCGCAGCAGCACCAGTGCCACCCCCACCAGGTCGCCGCGCTCGTCGAACCAGCCCAGGCTCTCCGCCCGCCAGTCCGGCTTCACCTCTCCCCACGAGGGGAGCTGCAGATGACTCACGGAAGGCCGGGCCGCGACGAAGCGCAGATGCTCCTCACGCGTGATCGCCTTCAGGTGATGGCTCATGGGCGGTGACCCTTCGTTCGGCTCGTCCGGTGGTGGCGAAGGCCGGGACCGCCGCGGCGCGCGGACGGTTCCGTCCCCTCCACCAGGGAATACCGGCGGCGGTGAATCCGCGCGGGCTACCGGCTATTCGGGCAGGTGGCGCGAGCGGCCGAGGGCCGTCGGTCCGGCCCGTGTCCTGGACGCCCCGCCCGGCGCGCGGCGCCCCGGCAGGGGTGCCGGAGCGGAAGGGCGGGGGCACCGGCCGACACCGTCGAGGGTGACGAGGCCGCCCTCACCGAGGACACGGGGCGGGGGAGAGGCATCGACATCGCCGCCGGCCGGGAGGAAGGAGGCTCCCTGCCCCATGGGCGGGGCCGCGTCGGAGCGGGCGGCTCGGCCGAAGGGGCGCGGGGAACCGCGCGGCCCGCCGCCGAACGCGCGGAACTCCTCGGCCGGGTGCGCCGCTTCGAGGAGGCGGCCCGCCGGCGAGTGGCGGACCTGAGGACGAAGCCGGCGCGTGCCGAGGAGTTCGCGGTCACGCTGCGGGAGCGGCTGGAGGCCTGACGGCCGCCGCTCACTGCGTGGTGAGCATGCCTTCCCGCAGCCGGGCCAGCAGGCGCGAGATCAGCCGGGACACGTGCATCTGGGAGACGCCGAGG